>CAJBSR010000134.1 GCA_903958285.1 uncultured Sphingomonadales bacterium | reverse complement strand
TCAGTTTACAGCTGGATTAGAACTTCTTCTTGAAACCAGCATAGAAGTATTGGCCACGAATATCATAGATACCCGAACCCCCGCCGACGCCGGTCAGGCCATATGGCGGCTTCTTATCAAGGACGTTGTCAACGCCGACATAAAGATTCATCTGCGCGTTCAAGTCATACGCAAAGCGAACATCTTGATAGACGACATTCCCGTACTTCTTGATCGGAGCATAATCGGTGTTCTGCGGCGGCAGGCCGTTCACCGAGTTATAATCCTCATAAGTATTCAGGTACATGCCCTCAATCCAGCGCGCACCATAGCCAAAGGTCATCTTATTGACCTTCAGGCTGGCTTCGAAGTTCACCTGATCCTGCGGATCGCCGAGCTCTCCAACGAAGACATTCACGAAGTTCGGGTCCGTCGGGTTCGTGTAGGATTCATTTTTGATCTGATGCGTCCAAATCACGCCGAGCGAGAGGTCACCCACGCCGATATTGTGGTTGTAATCAACCTGCACGTCGACGCCACGAACCTTCGACTTGGCAAAGTTTGCCGTCGATTGGATGAGCGTACCCTCCAAAATGCGGAAGCTTTGTTCACCGCGCGGGCCGCCGGTAGCGCCAGCGCGCTTGATAAGTCCGCAGAACGGATTGTCGAGCGATGCTGAGTCATAGCAGAGGTTGGCAATGGTCTGCGCCGAACCGATTGAGGCAATCAGGTTCTTGACCTGAATGTCATAATAATCGGCCGAGATCGAAAGGCCAGGAATCCAGCGTGGCTGGATGCGCGCACCTGCCGTCCAAGAGTCAGAAGTTTCTTCGCTAAGACCGGGGTTGCCGCCGCTCAGGATTTCCAATGAGGACGAATAGACATAGTCATAATCCGCCGGACGGCCTGCAGCCGCGCAATTCGCCGCACGTGTCGCTGCGCCCTGCGCCAGGTTGCGAGCCGAACATGGATCGCTGAAGCCTGGAGCAAAGTTTTGGCTCTGCTGCGAGTAGAGTTCCGACAGGTTCGGCGAACGAACCGACCGCGAATAGGTGCCGCGGAAGGTGATATCCTGAACCGGCGACCAAATCGCTTCGCCGCCATAAGCGTAGACCGTCCCAGTTGACCCATTATAATCGGCCACACGTGCCGAGCCCTTGACCGACAATTCCTTAAAGAACGTCATGTCTGACAGGATCGGCAGATACAGTTCGCCAAATGCTTCCTTCACTTCAAAGGCAGGAGCCGTGAAGCTTGGGATAGCGTTGTAGAAGGCATAGCCAGCCTGTGTCACGTCATCGAGATCATAGGCATTGGTTTCGCGACGATATTCACCACCAACCGAAAAGGCCACCGGGCCGCCGGGAAGATTGAAGAAGCCGCTTGTGTCACCCGACACAAAGCCAAGCGCGTCAAACTGCGTGATCTTGCCAGTGGCGAGTGAATCAACGGTCAGATAACGGCGCGCCTCAGCCGAAACGGAACCCTCACCAAAAGGATTGATCGGAACGCACGCTGCGATATCGGCGGCAAGCACGGAAGCACTGCCCCCGCGATCCGTGCCGGTATAGGCCGGGTCGACCTGTGAACGGCAGACAACTTTACCAGACGCGTCGCGGACCGTGTCGATGGCCAGCAGGTAACGCTGCCGGTTCATGTTGTTCTGGATGAAGTTGGTTTCCTTGTGGACGCCATAGTTCGCCGACAATTCATAACGCCAATCGTCATTGAATTCGCCGCGAACACCGGCAACCGCACGATAAGTTTCACGCGTGAACTTTTCGTCGCGAATACCGAGGTCAACCCAGTTACGACGCAAAGCGAAGCGATAGCTACCGGCCGCAATCTGCGCCAACGAAACGGCCTTGTTGGTCGCCGAAAGCGTGCTGCCTGTGTTGGGGTTCGCGCCGGCGTTGACAGCAACGGTCAGTTGCTGCGCCAGCAAGGTACGGGCTGTTGCCGACAAATAGGGGTTGTCGAGACGAATGCCCTCACGATTGACGCGACCCGTTGTCGTAAAGGACTGATCATTGAACCCTGAAACGGTCACACCGTCCGAGAGGGTCGTACCCTGCGAGAAGAACGGCCCACTGACCGAACCAAAGGCTTCGCTGCGCGAATACTTGGCTTCCACAAAAGGAATGAAAGCCGGGCTAAACTCATAATGCGCCAACAGATTTGCCGAATAACGCTGCAGGTTCGGCTGGAAGGTCAGAAGCTGGCCTTCACGACCTGAATAGCCATTCCCGCCAATGAATGATGCGTTTGGCGCAAGACCAACACGGCCGTTACCAGTCTGCGGGACAAGCGAACCATCCGGCTGGAACAGGAGCGCACAGGTGAAAGAGTTGCCGAGATAATCATTGCCGCATGGCTGATTTGCAGCATTGGGATACCGAATGGCGACCATACCGCCAAGTGAAATGGTGGCCGACCGAATATCACGGAAGAACGTGCGATCGAAACCACCCGCTGCGCCGTTCAAGGACCCCGCAGCATCGGTTTCGGTGATCACAAATGCGTCGTTCTGCGCAAAGGCAGGGCGATTAGACCCATAATAGGGGTCATTCTTCGCATATTCGAGGTTCAGCGCGATATTGCCCTGCCCGTCTGCGCCAAAGTTTTTCCCGCCGACGATCGATGCATAATAGCTGCCCGCATCGCCATATTTGGAAACGCCCGCCTGTGCGCGTGCCGACAAACCTTCGTAATTGTCCTTCAGAATGAAGTTCACAACACCTGCAATGGCGTCCGAACCGTAAACGGACGAAGCACCGCCGGTCACAACTTCAACACGCTCAATCAGGTCGGACGGGATCGTATTCACGTCTGGCGACACGCCGTTGACCAGAATATCACCAGCAACATGGCGGCGGCCATTGACGAGGACGAGCGTGCGTGCGGTGCCCAGACCACGCAGATCGAGCAAGTTCAGGCCGCGCGTTCCGAGGAAGCGGGTCGAATTCTGCTGGCTATATGTGTTGCGAAGCTGCGGAAGATCATTGAGCTGGTCACCAACGCTGATTGCGCCACGTTCAAAAACCTGGTCTCCGGTCAGAACCGAAACGGGGTTAGCCGATTCAAGGTTCGGGATCACGAGGCGCGAGCCGGTGACAATGATGGCGTCACCCACTTCGGACGCGGCGGACTCAGCGTCCGCAGCTGGCGTGCTGTCAGCAGGCGTCTGAGGCTCAGTTTGAGCCAAGGCCGGCGCAACTGTTAGAACAGCCGCAGCCAAGCAAGAGGTCCCGCGCAAAGCGGACAAGAAAGCTGTATATCTCACGAAAATTCCCCTTTTTCGTTAACTTTGTATTAGCGTTATTTTTGTGTTCTCATTGCACGAACAAGGAGGATATCAGCCTCTTTGATCGCCCCATCGTGATGCGAGATCGAACCAAAATATCCATCTAAACCAATGAGTTAATTTTGGCAACCATTGGTTAAGTGCCAACTGGAAGTCGTTAGCGCATGACATCAGAGCACGCGCGACGCAGTCGCAAACCGGCAAGTCCGGCAAGTCCGGCAAGTCCGGCAAGCTATTTTAGATCCTCGCCCGAGATCATTCGCCTAGCCGTAGCGATGAACGTTCCGCTTTCCACTCCGCCTTCAAAGTGCGGAAGACTTGCTGTTCGGGCGCGGGATCGACATCGGCCGCGAAACAGTGAGGGTCTATTGGAACCGGTTCGGGGCTTAAGAATTCCGCGCTGCCCTATTTCCGTTAATTGGAGAAAACTTCCAGCTCAACTTCTCCCCACCGCCACACGATCAAACAATGCGACCCTGCATACGGTCGCGGCGCGCTCACCGCGCGCGTGCGTGAGATTGATCGACAGCGACACGCGGCTAGAGACATCGCCGCAATCGAGCGATATGTGCGCCCCATGGCTCGGATCCTCCTATTCAACAAACCTTTCGGGGTCCTGTCGCAATTCACCGACCGCGGATCGCCGACGGTTCGGTCGACATTGTCGGACTTCATTGCGATGAAGGGTGTCTATCCCGCAGGAAGGCTCGATCGGGACAGTGAGGGCCTGCTGCTACTTTGCGATGATGGGCGGTTACAGGCGCGGATTGCCGACCCACGCTTTAAGCTGCCCAAGACCTATCTGGTGCAGGTCGAAGGCGCGCCGCAGGAGCCAGAGCTGGAACGCTTGCGCCGGGGCGTCCGGCTTAAGGATGGCATGACGCTGCCGTGCGATGTCGCGGGCATTGACCCACCGGACCTATGGCCGCGCAATCCGCCGATACGGGAGCGCAAATCGATTCCCGACACCTGGCTGAAGCTCACCATCCGCGAAGGGCGCAACCGGCAAGTGCGCCGCATGAC
>CAJBSR010000133.1 GCA_903958285.1 uncultured Sphingomonadales bacterium | reverse complement strand
TTGGCCATGGAGGAGCCGCCGTCGAACAGGTTGGACAAGCCAAGCGACTGTAATCCAGCCGCTGCCGACAGATTGATGTTGGGATAAAAGTCGAGCTTGGTAACCTTGACGCGCTTGGCGGCCGCTTCTGTGCGGAGGCGCGCGGCGACGATATCTGGCCTGCGACCGAGAAGATCGAGCGCAAGGTTTGCAGGGGCGCCGGTGGTCAAAGTGCCCCGGATCGAGGGACGGGGAAGTTGATCCCCACGATCGGGTCCGGCGCCGACCAACGCGGCGATGCGGTTGCGGCTCAAATCCAATGCTTCGTCGAGCGCGGCCAACTCGGCGCGCGCAGTGGCGTGACGGGATCTCGCGAGGTCCAAGTCCGATTGGTTATCGATTCCAGCGTTCACGCGCGCCGCCGTTAGTGCTTCAGTGTCCCGACGGACCTGAACAGCGGTTGCTGCAATGTCCCGGTTCGCCCAAAGCTGGCTGAATTCGACCCACGCCGTTGCAATGCTGGTGCTTAGAAGAAGGCGGGCCTGTTGGGCATCGACGCGGGCGGCCTCAGCATCACTCCGCGCCGCGGCGAGGGCCGCACGGTTGCGGCCCCAAAGATCAAGATTGAAGCCAAGGGCTGCGCTCAGCTCGCCAGTGCCGACAATGCCTTTGGGCACGAACTGGGCTGGGATGCCCATATTGTAGCTTTGCTTCGCGCCGCCGCCTGCGCCTTCGACTGAAAGCGAGGGTGCAAGCGCGCCACCGGCTTGTTCTGCCATGGCGTCTGCCGCGCGGATGCGGGCGGCGGCAAGTGCGGTGTCGGGCGAGGCGCGTAAGCCTTCTTCAATCAGGGCGTTAAGCGTCTCATCGCCAAAGCTTGTCCACCAAGCATCTTCCGGAAAGGCAGCCAAGGATGGATCGAACGCTTTGCTGGTCTTGAGCGCAGATGTCTGAACGGGCGCTGCTGGCGCGTCGACATGCGGCAGGGTGGCACAGGCGGCAAGCGCCGATGCGAGAGAAATGGCGAGGCCAGAACGAAAGGTGCGACTGTACTGCATGGTACGGTCGGCAATTGGTATGGCCGGGCAGTCTTGTCAAGAGGAATGATACTGAATAGTACAGTTTTATGACTCGCGCTGCACCAAGCCGGAAAGATCTAAAACGACAGGCCATTGTAACTGTCGCGCGAGATGCGTTCTTGCGTGATGGCTATGGTGGTACAGCAATGTCGTCGGTCGCGGCAGAGGTAGGCGGTTCCAAAACGACGCTGTGGTCATATTTTCCGAGCAAGCAGGACCTTTTTGCGGCAGTCATTGATGACATGGTGGACCGCTATGGTGAGGCCTTGCGCGTTCCTCTTCCGCCCGAGGGAGACCCTGCCGAGACGATGCGGGCGCTTGGTCGGTCCTTGATGGCGACCTTGATGCGCCCGCAGATCATCGCGCTGCACCGCATGGTCACAGGTGAAGCAGGGCGTTTTCCGGAACTGGGCGGTGTCTTGTTTGAACGAGGTCCGGCGCGCGGCCATGCGCGGGTTTCTTCCTGGCTCGCTCAACTTATGGAACGCGGTGTGTTGAGGTCTGCTGACCCATTGACGGCTGCCAAGCAGTTTGTGGCTCTGTGTCAGGCCGGCCAATTTCAAAAATATCTGATCGGTGCGCTCAAACGGGTCAACAAGGCAGAATTGGACGCAGAGGTTGAAGCGGCCGTCGACACCTTTCTGCGCGCTTACGCGCCGGAGTCAGTTGTCTAGGGGCCCGGCTAGGATGCGGCGGGCCTGTTCCACCACAACGTCGGCAATCAGTCTGTAGTTATCCGCAAAGGCGGCTCCTTCGCGCCAGACAGCGGCGATGGACCGCGCGGCGGCCCATCCTTCTGGCCTCAGTCGCGTGACCATGTTTTCTCCGCCGACTTCCGATCTAAGATAAAGTTCGGGCAGGATCGCAAAACCCAATCCTGATCCGCACATCTGGCGCAGGCTATCAAGGCTCGTGCCCTCATAATCCTCCAACAGCTCAGCCCCCAGATCGTTGCAGATATCGCGGAACTGGCGGTGGGTATGGTGTCGCCTGTCCATGCTGAGGATGCCGATGCCTCGCAGGTCTTCTTTTTCCACCCGCTCGGCTTGGGCGAGGGGATGGTCCGGCGGGGCGACAATGTGCAACGGCTCTCTGAAGAGCGGTTCAATGTGAAGGCCGCTGCCGGTTACGGGCAGGGGGGAGAGCAACATGTCGAGATCTCCTTTGGCCAGGTCCCGTGCCTGCTCCGTGGGAATGCCTTCCCGAATGTAGAGGCGCAAATCTGGAAAGCGCCGATGCAACTGCGCGATGATCTCTGGCATCAGATAGGG
>CAJBSR010000132.1 GCA_903958285.1 uncultured Sphingomonadales bacterium | reverse complement strand
CACTTCCAGCGGTCGCCACAATGGATCATGCCTGTTCCGCAATTCGACTATACCGACGAAGAGCGAGAGGCTTTCCGCAAGGACGTGAAGCTGATCGACGCGATCCGCTACAATAAGGAATATTGGGACGCGATCATTCGCTTCACAGACGGCATTACGAACATTGATGGCCCGCAGATGAAGGAAATCGAAGGCTATTGCCTCCAGAACCTTGAAAACAGCGTGACCGATCCGGAGCTTCGCAAGAAGCTAACCCCGAACTATCGGGCGGGGTGCAAGCGTCTGATCTATTCCTGGAGCTATTATGATCACGTCCAGAAGCCCAACGTCTTTGTCGACACAGGCGCGATCGAACGTGTGGAACCAGCAGGCGTCCGAATGAAGGACGGCACGCTGCACGAATTGGATGTGCTTGTTCTCGCAACTGGCTTCCGGGCGGACCGTTTCATCCGTCCAGCATCAGTTATGGGTCGGAACGGAAAGTCGCTGGATGATGCTTGGTCTTTGCGGCCAACGGCCTTCAACGCCCTGACACTCCCTGATTTTCCGAACTTTTTCATGCTCAACGGGCCAACCGGGCCGGTCGGCAATTTCTCGCTGATCGATATTGCGGAAGCCCAGTGGAAATATGTCGATCAGCTTATTGATCGGCTCCGTGCCGGCAATGCCCGTGCGGTTGAGCCAACGCATGAAGCCATGGCTGACTATGAAGAAAAGCGGATTGCGGCTGCAAAGAAGACGATCTTCGGCAGCGGCTGCACGAGCTGGTATCTTGACGACACTGGCGTTCCGGCAAGTTGGCCTTGGAGCTATCAGGCGTTTGTGGATGCGATGGCCAAGCCAGACTTTGAGGATTACCGCTTCGCCGCGTAACTATTGAAGCCCGCTTCTCAAGAGGTGGACCAGTTGCGACTGTCGCCGTGCGCCCGTCTTCGCAAAGATTGAGCGGAGATGGGCTCGCGCGGTATTGTGCGCGATGCCTAGCGCATCGGCTGCATCGACCAATGAGCGTCCACTCGCAAGAGAGACGGCGAGTGTCGCCTCCATGCGAGTCAATTGAAACAAATCCCTGATCGCGGCCGGATCCAGTTGGGCATCGTCGCCGGGCACTGTGATAAACAGCGCCAGATTTGCGCCGCCCCGCAGGATCTCCGGGACCTGGATCGGGCGCGCCACAACCGCAAGGTCGTGGCCCTTTGCGCGGCTTAGCTTGAAGCGGACGGGGGCGGGGACGTCCCCGATGCGCGTTAAAAGGCTCTCTATGGTTTTCTGAAAGCGGCGATCCCCAAGGATAAGCTTTCCGTTGTCCAATCGGATGCCATCGCCCGTATCCAGCAACTGGTCGGCCACCGCATTGGTCCGTGTGATGGTTCCCGCCTGGTCGAGAATGATCGTCCCGACACCCAATTGTTCGACAGCGCCCCGATAGACCCCATGTTCTGCCCCTTCGATCTGTAGGCGTTCAAAAAGGCGGGCGGCATTTCGGAGATGCGGAACGACGCTCTGAAACCGATCGCGGTCATCGGCTGAAAAATCGGGGAGGGACCTGTCCCGCGTGACGCGACACCGTGCCTCAAAACCGCTCGGGAAGCGCAGATCAACGCCAAGGACCTGATTTCCGCCTGCGGCGTCTAGAAAGCCCATATAATCTGATATTTCTTGCGAACTCTGGCCATGAAGAAATTCCTTGAAGGAAGTGACTTGGCCTTCGGGCAGGCCCTGAAAGGGGTCGCTTGCGAAATAGGTTGTCAGATAATCTTCATTGGTTTTCGGGTCTCCACCGGGCGTGACCATCGCGCCGGGGATGCTGAGGCCCGGGGCCGTCAGGATCAAGGTCGCATAGCTGCCTTCTAACCACAGCGCCAAGGCGCGCAGAAACTCTTCCCATGGTACGCCTTCCAGAAGGCCGCCATAGAGGGTTTCAAGAACCTTGGAGAACGGATCCTGTTCGAAGTTGTTCATGGGACGTGAAGTTAGGGCAGCTCAATCGGAATGGATAGCTGCCCGAACCCTTTTTCAATCCGAGGTGATGGTAATGACCGTCTGATACGCACCACGGATCGCGCCTTCGATATAGCCCACACCATTGACATCCCCGATGCTGTGGACGTTGAAGCCCGCAGCTTTGAGGGTGTCAGCGAGCTTCAGGTCACCTTCCGCGCCCTTTGCTACGATGACATGGTCTGCAGATACCGTATGCGCCGTGCCAGACGCGTCGGTGAAGCGCACTGCGCCGTCCTCAATGTGAATGGCGCTTGCGGCAGGGTGCATGGCGACACCATGTTCCTGTAATTCAGACAAGATGCGCATCCGACGCACCAGCGTGAGCCCCTTGCCGAAGGTAGGAGCTTCATCGACGATGGTGACCTTACGGCCGCGTTCATGCAGGAATTCCGCCAGCTCGATACCGACCAGTTCGCCGCCGATGATGACGATCTGGTCGCCCAGCGGCATCCACGCATGGGTCGCCTTGCGGACGAGATCAAGGTTGGCGGTTGCGCCGGTCGCCGCGCCAATCTTTGTCGCCATGCGCGTGAACAAGCCCGTTTTGCGTTTCAGTTCGTCGGAACTTTCGCCGAGCATCAGGCGGCGCATATCATCGCCTGAAAAGACATTGTCCCGGTCATTGCCGGGGATGTCCGGCATCCCGCGCGTGGCTCCAGTTGCAACGATCACATCATCGGGCGCTAGCGACTGCAAGAGGTCTGGGGTCGCAGCGGTGTTCAGGCGGATGTCAGCGCCCGACATCTCAACTTCGCGCCGCAGCCAGTTGAGCAATCGCTCATTGGGTTCATAAGCGAGCGACGCGAACCGCAGCGTGCCACCAAGACGTTCGCTCTTTTCAATGAGTGTAACCTTATGGCCAAGTGCGGTCAGACGTCGTGTCGCCTCCATGCCGCCCGGCCCGCCGCCGATGACGACGATGTTTTTCTTGCCCGCACTCGCGGCCTTGCGCTCAAACTCAACGGAGAACTCGGCATTGACGGCACAGCGGGACTGCTGACCGCCATAGATCGCGCTGACGCAGGTGTAACAATAGACGCAGGGGCGAACGCGCTCTGTTTCGCCGCGCAACAGCTTGTTTGGCAGATGCGGGTCGGCCAGCAGCTTGCGCCCCATGGCGATGAAGTCTGCTTCGCCTTTGCCGATGGTCCGATCTGCGGTGTCCACTTCAACGCGGCCCGATGCGATGACTGGGATGCTGACTTCCGCCTTCATCTCGGCGGCAGCAGGCAAGTTGAAGTTTTCGATGTGTGGGATGTTGGATTCCGAATGGAGCTTACCACTGCCCGTTTCGTGATAGGCCGAAACGGTAATTGCGTCCGCGCCTGCCGCTTCAACGGTCCGCGCGGCAAACTTGGCGTCTTCAAGGGAGATACCGCCCGTCTTGCCGACT
>CAJBSR010000131.1 GCA_903958285.1 uncultured Sphingomonadales bacterium | reverse complement strand
GCCCGGACTTTGCTGCTTTGTCGTTTGACAATGCGGCGGCCACTACCTGCTGCGCGCCCAAGGTGGCCGCGCCGATCACGTCGGGCTGCTGCTGAAAGGGGCGCGGGGGGATGACCGACAAAATCTACAACGTGCTGTTCCTGTGCACGGGCAACAGCGCGCGCTCCATTTTGGGCGAGGTGCTGATGAATCATGACGGGCAGGGCCGGTTTCGGGCCTATAGCGCGGGCAGCCAACCCAAGGGGGAGGTCCATCCGGAGGCGCTGCGGCTTTTGTCTGGGCTCGGTTTTGAAACCGAAGGTCTCAGTTCCAAAAGCTGGGATGCGTTTACAGGGCCGGATGCGCCGCAGTTCGATTTCATCTTCACGGTGTGCGACAATGCGGCGGGTGAGACCTGCCCGGTCTGGATCGGCCATCCGATGACCGCCCATTGGGGCATTGAAGACCCGGCCGCCATCGAGGGGCAGGGGCAGGCCGAAGCCTTCCGTCAGGCGCTCCGCTTCTTGCGCAAGCGCATCGAACTGTTCCTGTCGCTGCCACTGGACAGCATTGACCGAATGGCGACCGAACGGGCGTTGAAAGAGATTGGCCAGACCGAGGGCGCAACAGGCGGCGCTGCATGATCCAGCGGCTTTGGGCCGAAGCGCTCGGCAGTTTCTTTCTGTTCGCGACTGTCGTTGGGTCCGGCATCATGGCGGAACGGCTGGCCGGCGGGAATGTCGCGGTCGCCCTCATCGGCAATACGCTGGCGACAGCCGCCATCCTCTATGTGCTGATCACGATGCTGGCGCCGGTGTCTGGCGCGCATTTCAATCCGGCTGTCAGCCTTGTGGCGCGGCTGCAGGGGGATGGAAGCTGGAAGGGGCTGGGCGCCACTATCGTGGTCCAGATCCTTGCGGGCATCGCCGGGGTGTGGACGGCCCATGCCATGTTCGATCTCCCGATCCTTCAGGCCTCCACCCATATCCGCACCGGACCCGGCCAATGGTTGGGGGAATTTGTGGCGACCTTTGGTCTGGTCATGACCATTCTGCTGACGGTCCGCCACCGCGCAGAGGCCGTGCCGCTGAGCGTGGCGCTCTACATCACGGCGGCCTATTGGTTCACTTCATCGACGAGCTTTGCCAACCCTGCGATTACGATTGCCCGCAGCTTAAGCGACAGTTTTGCGGGTATCGCGCCTGCAGACGTGCCAGCCTTCATCGCTGCGCAAATGGCTGGCGCCCTTGCGGCGCATGGCTTTGAGCGCGCCATCTTCAAACAAAGCTGAAATGGAAAAGGGCGGATCGACGCGAGACCAGAGGAGCAGTCGATCCGCCCTTTAAGAAGCGTTTGGGGAACGCTCGTTGGGAACACGTATAACGATGCAGGCCGCGTGCCAGTTTGGGCGGGTGTCGGAAATCTGACAGTCATGGTGGTGAAGCAGATTTTAACCAAATAGCGATCTGTCAAAATTTCCGGCAAATGGGGCGGGGATCGCCCCCGGATGCTCCTGGCTCTTGCGTTCATTTCTATATTTCGATAATCATCGAATCATGGAAACGAAAACCGACGCTGCCGTCATCGTCCGTGCCCTCAGTGCCTTGGCGCAGGAGCATCGCCTCGCGGTGTTCCGTTTGCTCGTTCAGGCGGGGCCGGAGGGGCTGCCTGCGGGAGTCCTCGCTGATGCGCTCGCCGTGCCTGCCTCGTCGATGAGCTTTCATCTCGCCCAACTGGCCAATGCCGGCCTTGTCACCCAAAGGCGGCAGAGCCGATCGATTATCTACGCAGCGGACTTTGCCGCGATGAGCACGCTGATGGCGTTCATGACTGAAAACTGCTGCGGCGGCGTGCCGTGCGCCGCAGATGTCGGCTGCGCGCCTTCCATTCCAGTAACGATACCAGCAACAAAGGATGCCGCATGAAGCGCTTTCACGTCCATGTCGGGGTCGCCGACCTCGATGCCTCCATCGCCTTTTATTCCGGCCTGTTCGGCGCGGCACCCACGGTGACGAAATCCGATTATGCCAAATGGATGCTGGAAGACCCGCGTATCAATTTTGCGATCTCGCAGAAATGCGGCGCGCAAAAGGGCATTGAGCATCTTGGCCTTCAGGTCGAGGATGAAACGGAACTGGCAGAGGTCTATGGCCGGTTGAAGGCCGCGGACGCGCCGGTCCTCGAAGAGGGCGCGACGACATGCTGCTATGCCCAATCGGAAAAGAGCTGGATTGCCGACCCCGATGGCGTGGTGTGG
>CAJBSR010000130.1 GCA_903958285.1 uncultured Sphingomonadales bacterium | reverse complement strand
GATGCGGAAGAATTCGCCCGTATCAAGGCGCAGGTGAAGGCCGATCAAATTTACAGCAGCGACAACACCCAAGGCTTGGCGCATCGCTACGGCATGGCGCTGGCATCGGGTTTGACTGTGCAAGATGTGCAGGCTTGGCCCGATTTGTTGCAAGCCGTCACTGCAGAAGACGTTATGGCGGCTGCGAAAACAGTGCTGGATCGCCGTCAGGCCGTGACAGGCTGGCTGCAAACGGAAGGAGCGGCACAATGATGGTTCGTACCCTTGCCCTGATGGGTGCGTTGATCTGTTTGGCCCTGCCCTTGCGGGCAGCGGTGGCTATCCAAGAAGTCACCTCTCCGGGTGGGATCAAAGCTTGGCTGGTGGAAAACCACGATATCCCCTTTACCGCCCTGAACATCCGCTTCAAGGGCGGCACGTCTTTGGATGCATCGGGCAAACGGGGGGCCGTGAACCTGATGACCGCGCTGATCGAAGAAGGGGCGGGCGATCTGGATTCCCAAGCCTTTGCTGCAGCCCGCGATGGTATGGCCGCCGAGTTTGGTTTTTCCAGCGACAGTGACGGCGTCAGCGTCAGCGCGCGCTTTCTAACCGAGACCAGCGGGCAAGCCACAGACCTGCTGCATCTGGCCCTAACCCAACCGCGCTTTGATGCGAAAGCTATCGAACGGGTGCGCGGCCAAGTGCTGCAAAACATCGCCAGCAGCGCCAAAGATCCCGGCACGATTGCCAGCGACCTTCTTAGCCAAGCGGCCTTTGGCGACCATCCCTATGGCTCTAGCGGCGATGGCACGGCGGATAGCGTGCAGGCTTTGACCCGCGACGATTTGCTTGCCGCCTATCACGGCGCCTTGGCGCGCGACCGCATCTATGTGGCGGCGGCGGGGGATATTTCGGCCACTGATCTGGGCCTGATGCTTGACAAACTTCTGGGCGACCTGCCCGCCACAGGTGCGCCACAACCCGCATATGTGGCGCTGACCACCAAAGGCGATGTGACCCAGCAAAGCTTTCCCGGCCCGCAAAGCACGATCAGCTTTTATCAAGGCGGTATCCAGTTCGAAGACCCCGACTATTTCGCCGCGACAATCCTGAACGAAATCCTCGGCGGCAATGGCTTTTCCTCGCGCTTGATGAACGAAGTGCGCGAAAAGCGCGGGCTGACCTATGGCATCGACACCAGCCTTGCCGCCTATGAGCATGCAGAGTTGTTGGCAGGGTCGGTGGCGACCTCGAATGAAAAAGCGGCCGAGACGATGCAGGTTATTCGTGATGTCTGGGCCGATGTTGCCAAGAATGGCGTGACGCAAAAAGAGGTCGACGATACCAAGACCTACCTGACAGGGGCCTACCCGCTGCGGTTTGATGGCAACAAACGGATCGCGTCGATCTTGGTCGGTATGCAGATGCTGGGCCTGCCCGTGACCTAACCTGCCGAGCGCAACGCCAAGGTCGATGCGGTGACGCTTGCGGATGTAAACCGGGTTGCAGCCGCGCTTTTGACGCCCGATAAGCTGACCTTTGTGGTGGTCGGTGATGCGGTTGGGGTTGCGTCAGGCAACTGAGCGAATCTGTGGCTTGCTGGTTTCATCCCTGCTACAGTTAGCGGAATGAACAGTCAGGCCCCCCATAGGATGCGTCCAGAAATCAAATTGCTGGATGAAGCGGCGATCAACCGGATCGCGGCGGGTGAGGTCGTTGAACGCCCCGCCTCTGCGGTGAAAGAACTGGTCGAAAACGCGCTGGACGCGGGGGCTAAGCGTATCACGGTTGACTATGCCGCGGGTGGCAAGGTGCTGATCCGTGTCACAGATGACGGCTGTGGCATGACGGGCGATGATCTACCCCTTGCCGTGGCGCGCCATGCGACATCCAAGATCGATGGGTCAGACCTGCTGAACATCCGCTCTTTCGGCTTTCGCGGCGAGGCTTTGGCAAGCCTTGGGTCGGTTGGCCGCTTAACCCTCACCTCCCGCGCTGCGGGGGCTGAAGGCGCAAGCCTGACGGTGAACGGTGGCCGCATGGGCCCAGTTCGCCCTGCGGGCGCGGTGCAAGGCACGGTCGTAGAACTGCGCGATCTGTTCTATGCCACACCCGCACGCCTGAAATTCCTGCGCACCGATCGGGCCGAGGCGGGGGCCATATCTGATGTGCTGCGCCGCTTGGCTATGGCCGAACCGCAGGTAGGCTTTGCCCTGAACGAGGTGACCGAAGGCGAAGCGCCCCGCAGCCTGTTGCGCCTTGACCCTGAAAATGGCGATTTCTTTGATGCTTTGCAGCGCCGCCTGACGCGGATGTTGGGGGCTGATTTTACCGCCAACGCGTTGCGGATAGATGTAGAGCGCGAGGGCCTGCGCCTGTCAGGCTATGCCGCCCTGCCCACCTATTC
>CAJBSR010000129.1 GCA_903958285.1 uncultured Sphingomonadales bacterium | reverse complement strand
GCGGTTGGCTCGCTCTTCCACCTCGTCGCGGATCGTATGGCCGTGGACCACGACAGCGCCGAAATCTGCCGTAGACTCGATGAAGTCGCTGCGAATCCAGCGTAGGTCCGTCTCGTCCTGATCGTCGAGCGCAATGCCGGGCCGGACGCCTGCATGGGTGAAGTAATAATCACCCAGCCGGTAGGCAGGGCGGAAGGCGCGCAGAAAATCGATATGCGCCTTGGGCACAACACGCGTTGTGGCGTCAGTCACTTCGCCTAGATCCCAGCTGTCATATTGCTCTGCTGTGATGCCATAGCTGATCAGGGTTTCGCGGCCTCCGGCGCGGTGGAAGGTCGCTGCCGTCGCGCGATCCCCGTCCCACACCCGGATCAAGAGTTCCTCATGATTGCCTTTGATAAAGACAGTGTCAGGGCTGGATTGGGCCAGCGTCATGGCGTGTTCGATCACTTGTCGGGAGCCGGGGCCGCGATCCGGCAAATCGCCGAGAAAGATGATCTGCGCCTCCGCGTCACCACGCGCCGCATCATCGGCGAGGATTTTTACCAGCAACTGATCAAGCAGGTCGGCTCGTCCATGAATATCGCCAATCGCATAGACCCGTTTACCGGCCGGGAGTGCGGCAGGCGGCGGGGCAGGGCTTTCCTTGCGGGCGAAGAAGCGTTTCAGAACCATGGGACGACCGCGATATAGTCGCTTTGGCATCGATTGCCAGATGTCAGGCGGGTTCGCGGTCCATCAAATCAGCAATGTCGATGTCCAGCCGGTCAATCAGGTTGCGCATGCGGGGCCAGATTTTGTTCAGGAAGATGTCGCGTTCCTGCACCTTCAGCGCCTGCACAGCACCGGGTGCCACGAACATGCCCACGCCGCGTTTGACGAGAACATGGCCATCATCCTGCAGCGTTTGATACGCCTTGGCGACCGTCAGCGGATTGGTGCCGGTCTGCGCCGCAAAAGCCCGGACGGAGGGCAGTTGATCGCCTTCGTCATACTTGCCCTCAATGATTTCAATGGCGAGCATCCCCCGCAAACGGAGGTAGACCGGGATTTCGTCGAAGCTGGCTGCTGTCATACCTGCTTAATACACCAACGCACTTGCTGAGTCACGTCCAAAAAATGGGTTAACCCTGCCAGTGGCTGATGACGTCTGATGGAGCGGGCCGGGGCCGCTCGTCTAATTCGCGGCTGGGGGAGCCAATGAAAATGAATCCTGCAATGCGCTCCTCCGCGCCGCCAAAGGCATCTCGGACCTGATCAGAATAGGTCGGCCATCCCGTCAGCCAGCCGCCGACCAACCCTTGGGCATGGACGGCATTGAGCAACTGCATGCAGGCCGCGCCGACGGAGAGCTCCTGCTCCCAAAGCGGGATCTTGCTTGCCTTGGGGCTCGACAAAGCGACGACCAGCGCCGGGGCCTGATGCGCGAACTGCTCCATGGCTTCGATCTCAAGGCGTCCTGCTTCGGGTTTTTCACCGCGATAGGCATCGACGAGAAGAGCCGAGAGCCTGTCCCGCTGGTCCGCACCGACCACAACGAAGCGCCAGGGCGCTAGCTTGCCATGGTCCGGCACGCGGGTTGCAGCAGCAAGGATGACGTCCATCTGCGCTGCATCCGGGCCGGGCGCGACCATGTCACGCGGCTTGCCCGACCGGCGGGAGAGGAGGAGGTTGAGCGGGGAGGAGGTGTCGTTGAACATAGGTGCGCCGCTATCAGGCGGGGGCGGGTGGGGCAAGGTTCGCGTATCCGTCCAAACCTCCCACCGCTCCGTTTGCCCTGAGCATGTCGAAGGGCTGTCCTTTCTTTTTCACGCAGGTGAACAGGAAGAGCGGTCGTTGACCTTCGGTCGCCTTCGGCTCGACAAGCTCAGGACGGACGGTGTTAGGGCAGAAGGATGCCTACTGATCCGTCCCCTTCGCCTTCCCCCATTGCCGCGCGACGGTGTAGCCGAGATAGCCGGTGCCGAAGAGCGTCCACATAGGTTCCGGGATGCCGCCCAGATAGGCGTTCATGCCAGCCGCGATGTTCTTCGCCATTTCGGGCTGGGTGGCGGCGATCAGGCCCATCGGGATGGCCCAGAGAATGATCGCGTACATCACATAGAGAAAGCTCGGCCGCGCGCGGCTGGTCCAGGGGTCGGTGGAACCGGATTCGGCGATGATGGCCGACATCTGGACGCGGACGGCCTCAAGTTCTTGCGATCCTTGCAGTTTG
>CAJBSR010000128.1 GCA_903958285.1 uncultured Sphingomonadales bacterium | reverse complement strand
GCGACACCGACCGCTATGGACGCAAGCTGCGCATCGTTATGCGCGACGGCCAGTCGCTTGGCGGGGTGCTGGTGTCCGAAGGGTTGGCCCGAACTTATGCAGGCGGCCGCCGCGACGGCTGGTGCGCCTAATCAGACCGTTTCATTCCGAATGTCATATTGCAGACTCGAAGGGCGCTGATATAGGCGGCAGACCCCATTTGAGAGGAATTGACCATGACGATTGCAGTTGGAGACAAGGTTCCAAACGTCAACTTCGTAAAGCCGACCGCAGAAGGCCCGCAGCCGCTCTCTTCCGATGCGCTGTTCGCCGGTAAGCGCGTTGCGCTGTTCTCCGTCCCCGGTGCCTTCACCCCGACCTGCTCGGCCAAGCATCTTCCCGGCTTTGTGGAAAAGGCTGCCGCGTTGAAGGCCAAGGGCATTGACGAAATCGCCTGCACCGCCGTCAACGACGCCTTCGTGATGGGCGCTTGGGGCAAGTCTGCCGGCAGCGACGATGCGGTCACCATGCTTGCAGACGGCAATGGTGATTTCGCGAAGGCCGTTGGCCTTGAGATGGACGGCTCCAAGTTCGGCATGGGCACGCGCGGTCAGCGCTTTGCCATGATCGTCAATGACGGCACGGTCGAGCAGCTGTTTGTCGAAGCCCCCGGCGAATTTCGTGTCAGTTCAGCGGATTATATGCTAGAGCAGATCTAACAGTTTCCTGGGAGAGGAAAACCGGGGAGCGGCAGGGCATTGCCGCTCCCCTTTTTTATGTCCAAAATGAGGGACTTAGTGCCCGGAAATGCCATCGTCTTGCGGATGACACGTGTTTTGTGTAAATATCCAAGATGGATAAACAGACAAGAACCGTAAACGGTCGAGCCACTGTCGAACAGCTCGACATCCTTTTCAAAGCCTCCGTCAGACGCCTCCGCGAGGCCATTGAGGCCTATATCGCCGATGGCACATTGCCCGACCCCGCATGGCGATCCGTTGGCAGTTTTGCCTACCCCGAAATCCACATCACCTGGACTGGCGGCGCGGATAGTTCCGAACCGCAACGCTCCTTCGGGCGGTTTTCAGCACCCGGCCATTATGTCACCAGCATCACCAAGCCGACGCTGTTTGCTGACTATATCGCTGAGCAGGTCGACATTCTGATTGCCGATTATGATGTGACGGTAGAGGTCCGCCCCGGCCGTCAGGAAATCCCCTTCCCCTATGTGCTCGATGCCGGAACCGAATTTGGCGATGTCCGCGCGATCGATCTCGCCCGGTGGTTCCCGGCGACCGAGCTCGCCCATATCGGCGACGAGATCGCCGATGGATTGCTGCTGGGGGACACAGACCTTCCGCACCCGCTGTCGCTGTTCGATGGCCTGCGGACAGACTTCTCGCTGGCCCGCCTGCGGCACTACACCGGTACGCCGCCCGAACATGTTCAGCGCTATGTGCTGTTCACCAACTACCACCGCTATGTTGATGAGTTCGTCCGCTGGGCCTGCACCCAGCTTGGCACCGATAGCGGCTATGAGATGTTGTCCTGCCCCGGCGGTGTGACCGTGACGGAGGCGACCGAGGACCCCGTCGCCACAGTTGCCGACAGCGCCTGGCGCCGCCACCAGATGCCCGCCTGGCATCTGACCGCCCCGGACAAGAGCGGGATTACCCTCGTCAACATCGGGGTCGGCCCATCTAACGCAAAGACGATCACCGATCACCTCGCTGTCATGCGGCCTGAGGCGTGGCTGATGATCGGCCATTGCGGCGGTCTGCGCGCCAGCCAGCGCATTGGTGATTATGTGCTGGCCCACGCCTATCTGCGCGATGACCATGTGCTCGATGATCTGCTGCCCCCCGAAATTCCCATTCCACCCATCGCCGAAGTGCAGATGGCAATGGCGCGGGCAGCGGAAACGGTCTCCGGCGAAAGCGGCGATCACTTGAAGGCGCGGCTGCGCACCGGGACCATCGTGACCACGGACGACCGCAATTGGGAACTGCGCTACTCCAAGTCCGCGCTGCGTTTTTCGCAGTCGCGGGCCATCGGCATCGACATGGAATCCGCGACGATTGCCGCCCAAGGCTATCGCTTCCGCGTGCCATATGGGACTTTGCTCTGCGTGTCGGACAAGCCGCTGCACGGCGAACTCAAGCTGCCGGGCCAAGCGAACCGCTTTTACGAACGCGCCATTGCCGAACATATGCTGATCGGCATTGAGGCCTGCCGCCAGTTGAAGGCCGAAGGTGCCAAGCTCCACAGCCGCAAACTGCGCGCCTTTAATGAGCCGCCGTTCCGCTAAGCGGAAACGCCTGTTGCATGGGACGCCGTGTCCGATAGTCTTCCCGAAAGAGGAGAGGACATGGAACCCTATCAGGAACTTAGCCGGTCGGTCGCGGGCCGCTGCGTCATCGTAACCGGAGCCGCCTCTGGCATGGGTCGGGCAACGGCGCATCTCTTTGCGCGGGAAGGCGCGCAGGTTGCCGTGACCGATCTTGATCAGGCCGCCTGCCAGTCGGTTGTCGATGAGATCGCCGATGCAGGCTTCCTGACGGCAAAGGCCTTCGCGCTCAACGTCGCCGATCATGACGCCATCAAGCGCGTGGTCACAGAGATCGCGGACGGCTTTGGCGGCATCGACATCCTCGTTAACAATGCCGGGGTCTCAAGCTTCTGTCCGCTCGATGCCGGCGAGGAGTATGATGCAGTGTGGAACCGCGCCGTCCTCATCATGCTGACAGGACATCAACGCATGGTCCGCGCTGCGCTCCCATGGCTGCGCAAAAGCGACGCCGCACGGATCATCAATATCGCCTCCACCGAAGGGCTGGGCGCGACACCGGGAGATACGCCCTATGTCGCGGCCAAGACGGGCGTGACGGGGCTGACACGCGGGCTGGCGGTTGATCTGGGCAAGGAAGGCATCACCGTCAACTGCATCTGCCCCGGCCCGATCCTAACCGGCATGACGGCCCGCATAGGGGAGGCCGACAAAGAGGTGTTTGCCAGACGGCGGACCGCGCTGCGCCGCTATGGCCTGCCCGAAGAGGTCGCGCAGATGACGCTCAACCTCGCGCTCCCCGCCTCAAGCTTTGTGACAGGCGCGGTTATCCCTGTCGATGGCGGGCTGATGGCGCGCAACGCCTAAGGGCACAGGAAGAAGCGGGTGCCGTCTGGCACCCGCGTTCCAACTTACCAACTGCAGCTCTTGCCCTTGTTCTGCTTTTGCAGCCAGGTCATCAGCGGCTTGAAATAGGCAATCATCGCCGTGCCATCCATTTCGCGCTTGCCGGTGAAGGCCTGAAGCGCGTCAGGCCAGGGCTTGGACGCACCCATTTCGAGCATCGCATTCAGGCGCTTACCCACTTCCTTATTCCCGTAGAAGGAACAGCGGTGGAGCGGTCCCTTCCACTTGGCGATGTCGCACGCCGCTTTGTAGAATTGGAACTGCAGGATGCGCGCAAGGAAGTAGCGCGTGTACGGCGTGTTGCCAGGGATGTGGTATTTGGCACCCGGATCGAAGTTCGCTTCGGTGCGTTCCACTGGCGAGACAATGCCCTGATATTTCAGGCGCAGGTCGGTCCAGCCCTTATTATACCCGTCCGTCGGGATGGACCCGTCAAACACGCCCCAGCGCCATTTGTCGACCAACAGACCGAAGGGCAGGAACGCAACCTTGTCCATCGCCTGTCGCAGCAGCAGGCCAAGATCCTTGTCCGCGCTTGGCACGGCCGCACGGTCGAGCAGATTGATCTGGACGAGATATTCCGGCGTAATAGACAACGCGATGGCGTCGCCAATCGCTTCGTGGAAGCCGTCATTCGCGCCGTTCAAATAGAGAAACGGCTGCTTGTTATAGGCGCGCTGGTAGTAGTTATGACCAAGCTCGTGGTGGACCGTCACGAAGTCCCCGGAATTGACCTTGGTACACATTTTGATGCGCAGATCATCCTTATTGTCGAGGTCCCATGCGCTCGCATGGCACACAACTTCACGGTCGCGCGGCTTGGTGATCTGGGAGCGGGCCCAGAAGGTTTCCGGCAGTGGCGCAAAGCCCAGTGAGGAGAAGAAGCCTTCGCCGGTCTTGACCATCTTAACAGGGTCATAGTCCTTGGCCTTCAGCAGATCGCCAATGTCATAGCCGATGTCTCCGGCACCAGCAGGCGCGACGATCGGGTAAATGCCGCCCCATTCCTGCGCCCACATATTGCCGAGCAGATCCGCACGGATCGGACCCGTCTTGGGCTGAACGGCATCGCCATATTTCTCATTCAGCTTCGTGCGCGTGTAGCAGTGCAACTGATCGTAAAGCGGCTTCACCTGCATCCATAGCTTGTCGGTCAGCTTGGCAAAATCATCAGCCGGCATGTCATAGCCGGACCGCCACATTGCACCGACATCAGCATAGCCAAGGTCCTTTGCGCCCTGATTGGCGATCTCGACAAGCTTGGCATAATCGCCGCGCATCGGGGTGCCGACATTGTCGTGCCAGCTCGTCCACATTTCGGCGAGCTTGGCCGGATCGCGGATGGTGCCCATTTCGGCTTCGATATCGGACCCGTTGATCGGCTTGCCATCGAGGGTGCCCTTGCCCTTGCCATAAGTGGAATTGAGCCGCGTCGCGATGTCGTTCAGTTCCTTGGCCGCTTCGGGCGTCGCGGGTGCGGGCAGAACAAGGCCGCCGCGCAGGATATCGAGCTTGCGCTTCGTGTCGTAGCTAAGCCCCGGTGCATTCATGTACCGCGCGGCTTCGCTGGCCAGCTTGACCGACATTTCTGTGCCTTCTGCGCCCACCTTTGCCGCGACGGCATCGGTATCATCGGTGATGTAGGTGTTGTTGATCCACTGGACCTGCGCGTTGAAGACGGAGAATTCCGCGAGCGACTTTTCAGCATCGGCGACAAACTTGTCCGCTTCGGCAGCGGTCGGTGCGGCCTGCTGCGCCAGAACAGGCGTGGAAAGCGCGAGCGATAGGCCCAGCGCAAATGTGGAAACGAAGGTTTTCATGAGACACTCCGGTGAAATATTGTTGCGCAGACTGTGACGGGCGACCGCACACCGGTCAAGCGAACCGCCAGAATTTTTCGACGAGGGGAGGAACGCCGTTCACCGCGTTAAAAAATCAACCATCGCAGCGCCCAGTTCCGGCTTGGTCACAGCGCTCATATGGTTGCCCGGTATCGGGTAATAGAGCCCCTGCGGCAGCGCCTCCGCCAACGCCTGCGCGCTGCCATTGTCGTCATCCTCGGTGCCACACACGACGCCGACCGGGAAATCCCAGCTGCGGATCGTTGCCTCGTCGACACCGGAGAAGCTGTTGATGAGCAGGTTGAGCGCGACCGGATCCCCCTTGCTTGTTTTCAGAAACGCCTCGACCATCCATTCGGGCGAGCCCCGTTCATGGCTTCCCAAATGGGTCAGGACATTCCGGAAATAGCCCGCGCGCCGGTCCGCCATGGTCAGCCCTTCCAGCCCCATGCCGGACAGAATGACCTTGCCGGGGCGACACCCGCGCGACAGCATCCGCGCCACGGTCCGCGCGCCGAGCGAATAGCCCGCTGCGTCAAAGTCTTCGAGGCCAAGGTGGGCGATCAACGCAAACTGATCATCTGCCAAAATATCAGGCGGATAGCAGAGTGGATCATGCGGTTTTCCGCTGGCCCCATGTGCGCGCAGATCCGGCATGATCACGCGATAGCCCGCATCGGCGATCACCTGCGCCGTCGGGGTGAACTTCATCCAATTGGTCAGCGCGTCGGAGATGTAGCCGTGGATCAAGAGCAACGGTCGACCTTCGCCCAGTTCGTAATACGCGAGCGGCGTGCCGTCGGGGGCGTCGAAGAATTGGGGTGTCATAAGGTCTTTCAATATTCCGTTTGTCCCGAGCGACGTCGAGGGACGTGTCTCGACTGCGCTCGACACAAACGGAGCAAGGTCATTCTGGCCAGTTTAGTCCGACTGCCTTCCATTGGTCCAGAAGAGACGCAAACGCATGGCACCGTGACGATTGGGGCGAGTTACCTCTTCGCCAGCCCCTTCTGCTCCATGCGCCAAAGGGCCATGTCGATCCGATCCTGACCGAAGAACGGCTCCTCCTCAAACACCAGGGTCGGCACGCCCCAATGACCGGAGGCTTCCAGCGTCTGCTGGTTCGCGGCGATCTCGGCATCCAGCGCTTCAGCGTCGGCCAGCGCTTCGGCATCGAGGTCTGCCAGATCGAGCCCTGCGCGCTCGGCAGCACCCTTCAGATGATCCCCCTCATGCCAATTCTCGGCGCCGCCCCAGATGAGCATGCCAACTTCATGACAGAAGGGCAGGCTCTTGCCCCGACGTGATGCCACCTGCCCCAGACGCGTCAGCCGAAAGATATAGGGCTGCTCGTCAGCAATTTTGCGCGTCATCACATCCTGCACGATCGGGTCGGGACGCGGCGGGCCAAAGGGAATGCCGTGAAACTGCGCCACACGGAACATGTCGCGAAATGTGTACCGCAGCCAATTGGGGTGGCTGCGTTCAAAAAAGTCCGGCTCCCGAATGGCGAGCGGATATACCGGCCGGAGATTGATGGTCAGATCATAATCTTCGGCAAGCTTGCGATACCGCCCGATGGCGAGATAGCTATATGGCGACCGGAACGACCAGAATACGTCTGCGCTTAATGTCATGGCTGGAAAGCCCCTCCCTCATGTCCTGTTTTGACAACAGTGACTTAAGCGGGAGGAGCTTGCAAGCGCTCGGCGTTTACGCCTTCTTCAAATGCCGGCGACCGAGCAGCTCTGCGATCTGGACGGCGTTGAGGGCCGCGCCTTTGCGCAGATTGTCGGACACGCACCAGAGCGCCAGACCATTGTCGACGGTCGAGTCCTCCCGCACGCGCGACACGAAGGTCGCATAGTCGCCCACGCATTCCACGGGGGTGACATAGCCGCCATCTTCGCGCTTATCGATGAGCATGACACCCGGCGCTTCCCGCAGGATGGACTGCGCCTGCTTGGCCGAAATCTCATTCTCAAACTCAATGTTCACGGCTTCGGAATGTCCAACGAACACGGGCACGCGCACGCAGGTGGCGATGACCTTGATCTTCGGGTCGAGGATCTTCTTGGTTTCCACGACCATCTTCCACTCTTCCTTGGTGGAGCCATCGTCGAGGAACTTATCGATGTGCGGAATCACGTTGAACGCGATCTGCTTGGTGAACTTCACCGGCTCTGCCGGATCGCCGACAAAGATGTTGCGCGACTGTTCAAACAGCTCATCCATCCCCTCTTTGCCCGCGCCCGAAACGGACTGATAGGTGGCGACCACAACGCGCGTGATCGTCGCGGC
>CAJBSR010000127.1 GCA_903958285.1 uncultured Sphingomonadales bacterium | reverse complement strand
GCACATCCGCGGCGGCGATGATCTGGGCCAGCAATGGCAGCTCGATGGCAAACTCACCAAGCGCACCAATACGTTCAATGACTTTGTGGATTCAGCCAAGGGCCTGATCGATCTGGGCTTTGCCAAGCCGGGCCGGATTGTGGCCGCGGGCGGCTCAGCAGGCGGTGAGCTGATGGGTGTTGTCGTCAACACCAACCCCGAACTGTGGGGTGCGGTTGCGGCACATGTACCGTTCGTCGATGTGCTCAACACCATGCAGGATGAAACGCTACCGCTGACGCCGGGCGAATGGCCCGAATGGGGCAATCCGATCACCGACAAGGCCGCGTTTGAGCTGATCCGCAGCTATTCCCCCTATGACAATGTGAAGCCTCAGGCTTACCCGCCGTTGTTTATCACCGGTGGTCTGAACGATCCGCGCGTGACCTATTGGGAGCCCGCCAAATGGGCCGCCAAGCTGCGCGCCACCAAGACCGACCAGAATGTCCTCTTGCTCAAAACCAATATGGGCGCGGGCCATGGCGGCAAGTCCGGGCGGTTTGAATCCTTGCGCGAAGATGCCGAGGAATTTGCGTTCTTCCTCTGGCAGTTGGGGATGGTGAAGTAAGGCGTGAGGGATTTCCGTCTCACGATTACGCCCACCCCCGCCGACATTGACGAGCTCGGCCATGTCAACAACGCGGTGTGGGTGCGGTGGTTGCAGGATGTGGCGACCGCGCATTGGGATGCGGTCGCGCGGGCCGAGGATAAGGCGGCCTATATCTGGGTCGTCGTCCGGCATGAGATTGACTATCTCGGCAATGTCGGCCCCGGTGCAGCTGTGACCGCACGGACATGGATCAGCGACGCGCCCAAGGGCGCGCGCTTTGACCGCAATGTTGAATTCTCGGACGCGGGCGGCAACATTGTGGTGCACGCCAAGACGACTTGGGCGTTGATCGACAAGGCCTCCGGTCGGATCTCCCGCGTGCGCGCTGAGATTGCGGCCCCGTTTTTGGGGTGATCCTTCCCACTCCGTTTGGGCTGAGCTTGTCGAAGCCCTGTCCTTTTTGCTTTGGTGACCAGGGGAAGGACGGCCCTTCGACAAGCTCAGGGCGAACGGAGAAAAGCTCAGCCTGAGCGGGTTAGGGGAGCCGTGAGAGCGGTTTCAACACCACCCATACGCTTCCGACGCATTCGGAATGACGCAACAGGCTTCAACGCGCGTTCCATCCCCTCAAGATATGTTCTAGGGGTTCACAATGCCACCCCAAGCCCCAGCGCCCTCCGGAAATGACGGACTCGACTTCGCCGTCATGCGGCGGTTCATCCCTTATCTTTGGCCAAAGGACATGCCGGGGCTGCGGCTGCGCATCGTCATCGCGCTCACGCTGGTGTTGGTGTCCAAGGGCATCCAGATCAGCATGGGGTTCCTCTATGGGGCTGCGATTGACCGGATGAAGCCCGGGCTTGAGGCGGGCGTGTCGCTCGCGATTGCTCTGGTCGTGGCTTATGCGGGCGCGCGCTTTGCAGGTGTGCTGTTCGATAATCTCAGGAACGTCGTGTTTGAACGCGTCGGGCAGGATGCCACCCGCAGGCTCGCCGAGCATGTCTTTGCGCATCTCCATAAATTGAGCCTGCGCTTCCATCTGTCGCGCCGCACTGGGGCTGTGACGAAGGTGATTGAGCGTGGGACGAAGAGCATCGATGTGATGCTCTATTTCCTCCTCTTCAACATCGCGCCGACCGTGATTGAACTCATCGCCGTCATGGTGATCTTTGGCACCAAATTCTCCATGGGGCTGGTCATCGCGACGGCCGTGATGGTCGTCACCTATATCGTGTTCACGCAGCGCGTGACCGACTGGCGCAACGCGCTGCGCGTCGAAATGAATGAGCTGGATACTGCCACCGTCGCGCGGTCGGTGGACAGTCTGCTCAATTATGAGACGGTCAAATATTTCAACGCGGAAAAGCGGGAGACCGAAATCTACGGCAA
This sequence comes from uncultured Sphingomonadales bacterium, assembly GCA_903958285.1. GTDB lineage: Bacteria > Pseudomonadota > Alphaproteobacteria > Sphingomonadales > Sphingomonadaceae > Aquisediminimonas. Next base: position 8,063 of record CAJBSR010000127.1, on the reverse strand, counting down.
GGTCGCGCGGCGCTATGCCGATGCGGCGGTCAAATCGGAAAACTCGCTCGCCTGGCTCAACGTCGGGCAATCCTTTGTCACCAACCTCATGATGGCAGGCGCGATGGGCTATACTGTGTGGGGTTGGTCCAAGGGGGAGTTCACCTCAGGCGATGTTGTGCTGGTGAACACGCTGCTTGCCCAGCTCTTCCGCCCGCTCGATCTGCTCGGCATGGTTTACCGCACCGTGCGGCAGGGGTTGACCGATATGGCCGCAATGTTTGATCTCATCGATACCGAGGCGGAAGTGCGCGACCGGCCCAATGCCAAACCGCTTGTCATCTCCGGCGGCGCACTGGCGTTCGAAGATGTGAGCTTTGCCTATGAAGCGGATCGCCCGATCCTGAAAGGTGTCAGCTTTGCCGTGCCGGCAGGCCGCTCCATGGCTGTGGTCGGGCCATCGGGGGCGGGCAAATCCACGCTCGCGCGGCTCATCTATCGTTTCTATGATGTGACGGCGGGGCGGATCACCATTGACGGGCAGGATCTGCGCGACGTGACGCAATCCTCCTTGCGCGCCGCCATTGGCATCGTGCCGCAAGACACCGTGCTGTTCAACGACACCATCGGCTATAATGTCGGCTATGGCCGCGAAGGGGCCTCGCAGGAAGAGATTGAAGCGGCCGCCCGCGGCGCACAGATCCATAGCTTTATCGCGGCCCAACCCCAGCAGTACGAAACGCCTGTGGGGGAACGCGGCTTGAAGCTTTCCGGCGGCGAAAAGCAGCGCGTGGCAATTGCCCGCACGCTTTTGAAAGACCCGCCGCTCCTGATCCTTGATGAGGCGACCAGTGCGCTCGACAGCCGGACCGAATCTGAGATTCAGGCCACGCTCGCGCGTGTGTCTGAAAAGCGCACCAGCGTGGTCATCGCGCACCGGCTGTCGACCATTGTCGATGCGGACGAGATCATTGTGCTGGAGGCCGGACAGGTTGCCGAACGTGGCACCCATGCCGATCTGCTCAAACAAGGCGGCCTGTACGCCGAAATGTGGGCGCGCCAGCAGGCCGAAGATGATGAGGAAAGCGCGGTGGCAGCCGAATAGCGTTTTCCACCGCTGCGCCCCGAATGTTTGCGGGATTGCTCGACTTCCCGCCTCGCCCCCGCCAAAGCCGCAAGCGTGACAGCCCTCCTCGATCAGCTCCATGCCACTTTCGGCTTTTCCGCTTTTCGCGGGGTGCAGGCGCAGGTCATTGATCGCGTTATGGCGGGGGAGCGGACGCTCGCTGTGATGCCGACAGGCGCGGGCAAGTCGCTGTGCTACCAGTTACCGTCTGTGGTTTTTGAGGGGACGTGTGTCGTTATCTCGCCGCTGATCGCGCTGATGCATGATCAGGTCCGCGCCGCCGATGCGGTGGGCATCCGTGCTGCCACGCTGACGTCCGCCGATGATGACCGGGCCGCAACGATGGACCGGTTCCGCGCCGGGCTGCTCGATCTGCTTTATGTCGCGCCTGAGCGCGCGTCTTCGGGCGAATTCCGTAACCTGCTGCGGCAGGGAAAGATCACACTCTTCGCTATCGATGAGGCACATTGCGTGTCGGAATGGGGGCATGATTTCCGGCCCGATTACCGCCTGCTCGCGCCATTGATGGATGAATTTCCGGAGGTGCCGCGTCTGGCGCTGACGGCAACGGCAGATGCCCATACGCGTGGGGACATATTGGCGCAGCTGGGTATTCCGGTTGGCGGGATGATCGTCTCGGGCTTTGACCGGCCCAATATCCGCTATGCCATTTCGCCGCGTGACAATGGCCCGCGCCAGATTGCGGACTTTGTGTCGACAACGCCGGGGGCAGGCATCGTCTATGCCCGTTCACGCGATGCGACCGAGAAGCTCGCGGCGTCGCTGGCCAAATCGGGGCGACCGGTGCGCGCTTATCATGCCGGGCTCGATGCGGATGTGCGCAAGCGCAATCAGGCGGATTTTGTGGCGTCGGAAGACATGGTCATGGTCGCAACCATCGCGTTTGGGATGGGCATCGACAAGCCCGACGTTCGCTTCGTCATCCATGCCGGGCTGCCCAAATCGATCGAGGCCTATTATCAGGAAACGGGACGTGCGGGACGAGATGGCGATCCGGCGCTGGCCCAGATGTTCTGGGGGGCGGAAGACTTTGCCCGCGCCCGACAATGGCTGTCCGAAGTCGAACCGAGCCGCTTGGCCGGAGAACGTGCGCGACTTTCGTCGCTCGGCGCTCTTGTCGAGACAGGCGGTTGTCGTCGCGCTGTCCTGCTCCGGCATTTCGGCGAAACGCCGGGCGAGACCTGCGGGAATTGCGACAATTGCCAAAGCCCGCCCGCTGCTGTTGATGCGACCGAGGTGGCGCGCAAGCTCCTCTCCGCTGTCTATCGCACGGGTCAAAGCTATGGGCTGGGCCATATCGAAAATGTGCTGACCGGCAAAAGCGATGAGCGCGTCCTGAAACAGCAGCATGACCGGCTCTCGGTCTTCGGCATTGTCACGGCGGACGAAGCCCCGATGCTCAAGCCTGTCGCCCGCTCGCTCACGCTGCGTGATGCGTTGCGCACGACCGATCATGGCGGGCTCATGCTCGGGCCAGAAGCGCGGGCGATCTTGAAGGGGGAGGGCCATGTCTCCATCGTCATCCCGCCCAAGCGTGAACGTCGCCGCCGTGGGGAGAGCAGCGCCAATCCCGTCGGCGATCCGATCTTTGACGCGCTGCGGGCGTGCCGGCGGGATCTGGCCGCCGAAGCCGGCGTGCCGCCTTATGTCATCTTCCATGACGCAACGCTGCGCGAGATGGCCCAGATCCGCCCGAAGAGCCTGCGCGATATGGCGTTGGTGACAGGGGTGGGGGATCGTAAGCTTGAAGCCTATGGCGATGCGTTTCTGGCTGTTCTAAAGGGATTTTAGGAGGACCGCAGACATGTTTCGATCCGTGACGAATGACCTGATGGTCTCCCCGCAAATCGGTCTGGATGCCGTAGCGGAAGCCAAGGCGCTGGGTGTGACGCTCATCATCAACAACCGCCCTGAAGGCGAATCGGAAGATCAGGTTCCGGGTGCGGACATTGAGGCGGCGGCGCATGCTGCGGGCCTTGAATATGTCGCGATCCCCATCACCCATTCGGGTTTCAGCCAGCCGCAGGTCGAGGCGATGGTTGCGGCCTTGCAGGGAGCAGAGGGCAAGGTTCTGGCCTATTGTCGCTCGGGCACGCGCTCGACTTTGCTTTGGGCATTGGCCGAAAGCGCGCAGGGCGGCGATCCGGATTCGCTCACCAATATGGCCGCCAAGGCAGGCTATGATGTGTCCCCCGTGCGACCCCTGATGGACATGCTGAAGGCACAGGCCTGATGATCGCGGTGATCGCCAAGCTTGGGGTTTCGCTCTTGTCGATCTTGGCGCTCGCTTGGTTTGCCAAATTGTTGAACTTGGGTGGTGATCTGCGCATTCGTGATGAAGATCATGCCCGTACGCTCGCCCAAGAGGCGGTGTACGGCTTTGTCGCGACAGACATGGTCATCGACCGCGCCGGGATGGGCGCGCTCCTCAAGGATGCGCAAGGTCGCCAGATGCTGCTGCGCCGCCACGGCGCTGCTTTTGTCGGACGCCTATTGGACCGGCGGCTGGAAGCACGGCTGGATCAGAATTTTCTCACCATCGGTACGGGTGAAAAGACCTTTGGGTCGATCACCCTCAACCTCGGTGACGCCGCCCAATATTGGGCCGCAGGGCTAAGGCACGTTCCCGCATGACAATCCCCAATCTTCCCAACCCTATCGACTATGCTGTGCCGGGGTTCATCCTGCTGATCATCATCGAGATGATCTGGGCGAAGCGCCGCGCGCCGGAAAAATATGAACCGAAAGACACGCTGACCTCGCTCGCCTTTGGCATGGGCAGCACAGTCGCCGGCTTGTTTGTGGCGAGCGGTGTGATCGCCGTTTCGCTTTGGGCGTATGACTTTCGCTTGATGACCATTCCCTTCACGTGGTGGGCTTGGATCATCTGCTTTTTCATTGATGATCTGGCCTATTACGCCTTCCACCGCTCGGCCCACCGCGTCCGCTGGTTCTGGGCGAGCCATGTGAACCACCATTCCAGCCAGCATTATAATCTGTCGACTGCACTGCGGCAGACTTGGACCGGCTTTTTCGCGATCAGCTTCATCTTCCGGGTGCCGTTGCTGTTTCTGGGCTTTCATCCGGCGATGGTCGCGTTCGTCGGCGCGGTGAACCTCATCTACCAATTCTGGATCCACACCGAGGCGATTGACCGCTTTCCGCGCTGGTTTGAGGCCGTGATGAACACGCCGAGCCACCACCGCGTCCACCACGCGACCAACCCGCGCTATCTGGACCGCAACTATGCGGGGGTCTTCATCATCTGGGACAGGATGTTCGGCACGTTCACGCAGGAAGTTTATGAGGAGCCGATCCGCTACGGCATTGTGAAGCAGTTGGGCACGTTCAACCTGCTTTGGTCGGTCTTTCATGAATGGGTCGGCATTGCACAGGATGTGTGGACGGCGCCTTGGCGGCATAAGCTGGGCTATATCTGGCGTCAGCCCGGCTGGACGCATGATGGCAGCCGTGAAACAAGCGATACGATAAGAGAGAGATGGCAGGAAGAACAGGCATGGAAGAGTTCGACATCGTCGTCATCGGCGGCGGATCCGGTGGCAGCGCAGCCGCAGGCCGGCTGAGCGAAGACGGCAAATTTAGCGTCTGCGTTATTGAGGCAGGCAGTGCGAACAACAGCTGGCGCGTCATTGCGCCGGGCATGCTGCCGTTCCTGCCGAGGAATTCGAACTGGCGGTTCGATACGGTCGCGCAAAAGGGCCTCAATGGCCGCACCGGATATCAGCCGCGCGGCAAAGGCCTTGGCGGTTCTTCCGCGGTCAACGCGATGCTCTATCTGCGGGGCGCGCCTTGGGACTATGACAATTGGAACGCGTTAGGGGCGACCGGCTGGGGATATAAGGATGTGCTCCCTTATTTCCGCCGCGCCGAAGGCAATGTGCGGGGCGCTGATGAGCTTCACGGCGCCGATGGGCCGTTGAGCGTCAGCGATCAGCTTTGGCCCAATGCGGGCAGCGTTGATTTTGTCGATGCGGCGGCTGAACTGCAAATGCCGCGCAATCCCGATTTCAATGGCAAGCAGCTGGAAGGCATGGGGCTGTATCAGGTCACGCAACGGGCCGGTGAGCGCTGGACGGCAGCGCGGGCCTATGTGTTGCCACAAAAGGCGGCCGGACGTTTGCATGTTGAAACCGGCGCGCATGTCGAAAAGATTCTGATCGAAAATGGCCGGGCGGTCGGCGTCCGCATCCGGCAGGGGCGGTCGACCCGCACCATCCGCGCGCGTCGTGCTGTCATCCTTTCGGGTGGCGCCTTTGGCACGCCGCAGATTCTGATGCTCTCGGGCATTGGTCCCGCCGATCATTTGAAGGCGCATGGCATCGACGTGATCGTTGATCGGCCTGCTGTCGGCGCGGACCTGCAGGACCATATCGACTATGTCGCCAGCTTTCAGACAGTCGGGGATGTGTTCAACGGCACCACGCTCTCTGCCTCGATCCGCTTTCTCAAATCGGTGTTCCAGTGGCGGTCCAAGCGCACCGGCACGCTGACCACGCCTTATGCCGAAGCTGGTGGCTTTGCGAAGACGCGGCCCGATGTCGCGGTGCCCGATGTCCAGTTCCACTTTGTGCCCGCGATGCTGGAAGACCATGGCCGCGAGTCGGTGAGCGGCGTCGGCTATTCCATCCATGTCTGTGTGCTGCGCCCCGAAAGTCGCGGCACCGTGCGTCTGGCCAGTGCGGACCCTATGGCCGCCCCCTTCATTGACCCGAACTTCCTCGATGATGACCGTGATCTTGAGGTGCTGCGCGCCGGTGTCAAAATGGTCCACCGGATCAATGGTGCGCCCGCGCTTGCCAAGCATGCCGGGCGGGACCGACACAACACACCGCTTCAGGATGATGCTGCCCTCGATCAGATGATCCGCAACCGGTCTGACACAGTCTACCACCCCGTCGGCACGGCGCGCATGGGGTCTGACGCGGACGCTGTGTGTGATCCGTGTTTGCGCGTGCGCGGGGTGGAGGGACTCTACATCGCCGACGCATCGGTGATGCCGCGTCTTGTTTCCGGCAACACCAATGCACCGTCCGTGATGATCGGGGAGCGATGCGCCGATTTTGTGAAGGCGGATTTGGGTTAGCGGGCGAGCGCCGTCAGCATGGACGGCGTCAACACCTGCGGCAGTTCCGTCGGGTCAGCCGACCCTTTGGGGTAGAAGAGGTAAAGCGGCACCCCGGACCGTCCCCGCGCTTCAAGGAAGCGGCTGATGGCGGGGTCGGCATTGGTCCAGTCGCCGATCATGACAACCACACCGGCCTTTTCGAAGGCGCGGGTCACCTCTTCGCGTTCGATGGCGGCCTTTTCGTTCACCTTGCAGGTCAGGCACCAGTCTGCGGTGAAGTAGAGGAAAACGGGCGTGCCCTTGGCGCGGAGCGCGGCCAGCTTTGCTTCGCTGAACGGTTCGCCGGCAACAGAAGCGGCTTTTTGCGTTGCGAGCAGCGAGGTGGGTGTCAGCGCAACAACTGCTAGACTGACGGCCAGCAGTGACGCACCGAACAGCGCGGCACTCTTGCCCGTCGCCTGACGCCGACCAATCCCCCAAAGGGCGATGGCTAAGAGGGCAGCAGCGACGGCGCCCAAAACCAGTCCGTTTGTTCCCGTCTGGCGCCAGAGCAGCCAGCCAAGGGCAAGTGCCGTCAAGAACATCGGGATGGAGAGGATGAGCTGAAAGCGGGCCATCCAAGCGCCGGGCTTTGGCATGCGTCGGCGCAATGCGGGGACAAAGCCGATCAGCAGGAAGGGCAGTGCCAACCCAAAGCCGAGACCGGCAAAGATCGCCAGTGCCGCGGGCAGAGGTAAGACAAGCGCCGCCCCCAAGGCCGCTGCCATGAACGGGCCGGTGCAGGGGGTGGCGACAAAGGCTGCGAGCACGCCGGTCCAGAAGGAGCCTGCCGCCCCATCCTTGCCTGCCAGCGCCTCACCCCCGCCAAAGCCACGCAGATGAAAGACATGAGCAAGGTTCAGCGCGACGGCCGTTACCAGCAAGAGAAGCAACAGGATCACGCGCGGCTCCTGCAGTTGGAAGGCCCAGCCGACGGTCGCCCCGCCCGCGCGCAGGCCAAGCAGCAGCCCGCCCAGCGCCAAGCATGTCAGCATGACCCCGGCGGTGTAGGCCAGCGCTTCGCGCTTGGCGGCGCGCTCATCGCCGCCTGCGCGGGCAAGGCTCATCGCCTTCAGGCTGATGACGGGAAAGACGCAGGGCATGATGTTGAGCAGCAATCCGCCAAGGATTGCCCCCGCCAGCGCTGCGAGGATGGTCGTGAACCCGCTATCGTCTTGAAGTGCAGGCACGACGCCCGGCACAGCGCTGATCTCAAAGCCCCGCCCGCCGCCTGTCGACAGCACGCCGGTCAGCCGGTCAGCCGCACTGCCCTTTGCCTCTGTCTCTACAATCAGCTGATCGCCCCGCCGTTCTGCCTTTTGGGGCGCGGCATAGGCAATCGCGTCTTCGGTTTCGGCAAAGAACCAGGGGTCAGTTGCTGACACGCTGGCGGGGAGCGGAACAGCAATCCGCACTCGTGTCCCGTCGCGCTGGAACGTGGCTTGCCCGCCCAAGGGCAGCGCGAGCTTTGCCCGCCATGCATCAAAGCGGGCTCGATCCGCGGGTGTGACAGCGCCATCGCCAACGGTCAGATCAAGCGACAGCATGCCGCGTTCGGGCACGCAAATCTTGTCCGTGCAAGCGAGCCATTGCGCCTCGGCGCGGATGGGGAGGCGGGTGCCCGGTGCCAGACCTTTCGGGATCGCAACCGGCAGCAGCAAAGCATGATCGCCATTGAAGACATGGTTCATCAGCCCGGCCACGACCAGCTTTTCAGGCACAGGCCAGCGCATTGGGCCAAGCGTGGCGCCTGCCGGCAATGTCCAGTTGAGCGAAATGCCGACACCGGCGTCGCCGGGGTTGCGCCAATAG
>CAJBSR010000126.1 GCA_903958285.1 uncultured Sphingomonadales bacterium | reverse complement strand
CGGATGCCTCAAAGGATGTCACGAACCAGATTTTCGCCGTGCGCAAGAATGAGATCACCCTGTTCAACAAGCCCCGGCCCATCCGGTCGATGACCAAGCTGGAAGGCTGGACCCCGGAGGCGATTGCGGATGAACTCATCCCGTCATTCCGGCCAAGTTTTGCGCGCGCAGATGAAGTGTCCGCCCACGCCTTTCCTCACGATCCCATTTAAGGACCCCCGACATGACCATCGGTATGGACGCAGAGACCTTTGACCAGTTTATTGACCAGCTGCAGCGCTATGTGCGGGAACGCCTGATCCCTGCGGAGAAGCAGATTCTGGAAACCGATCTCATTCCCGACGACATCTTGAAAGAGATGCGCGAGATGGGCCTGTTTGGCCTGACCATGCCGGAAGAATTTGGCGGCGCCGCCATGAACATCCAGCAATATGTCCGCACCATCCGCGAACTGAGCTACGCCATGCCCTGCTACCGGTCGATCACGTCGATCAATATCGGCATGGTCTGTTCCGCCCTCAAAAACGGCGGCACCGAAGCGCAAAAGGCAGAATGGTTGCCACGGCTTGCGGCGGGCGAAATCGCGTCCTTCGGCCTGACCGAGCCGGGTTCCGGCTCTGACTCGGCCGCGATGCAGACGATTGCCGTCAAGTCGGGCAATGGCTGGAAATTGAACGGTACAAAGCGGTACATCACCAATTCGCCCTTCGCCAATGTCGCGCTCATCATGGCGCGGACAAGCAAGGAAGCGCTGCCCAAGAATGCGCATGTCTCCGCCTTCCTCGTGCCGATGGACACGCCGGGCATCACCGTGGGCAAATCGGACAAGAAGATGGGTCAGGCCGGTAGCCACATCGCCGACATCATCATGGAAGACGTGCAACTGCCCGCCGATGCGCTGCTGGGCGGTGAGGAAGGCAAGGGCTTTGTGACGGCGATGCAAAGCCTCGATAATGGGCGTTTGTCGGTTGGGGCTGCGGCTGCGGGCTATGCACGCCGGGCGCTCGACAGTGCGTTGCGTTATGCCAATGAACGCAAGGCGTTTGGAGAACCCATCGCCAATTTCCAGCTGATCCAGCAGATGCTGGCCGAAAGCGAAATCGAAATTTACGCGGCGGAATGCATGTTGGACGATGCGTGCCGTCGCGCCGATGCAGGTGAAAACGTGTTGCGGAAGGCCGCCGCTGCAAAGGTGTTCGCCACTGAGATGTGCGGCCGCGTTGTTGACCGTGTCGTGCAGATTTACGGCGGGGCGGGGTATCTCGCGGAATATGATGCGGAACGCTTCTTCCGCGATGCGCGCGTGTACCGCATCTACGAAGGCACAACGCAGATCCTCCAGCTCCAGATCGCCAAGCACATGCTGCGCGAATGGGCAGCGGCGTGATCCATGTATAACCTCCTCTCCGGTCTCTCCGTTATCGAGGCGTCGTCCTTCGTCGCCTCGCCGACGGCGGGGCTGTACTGCGCGCAGTTCGGGGCGGAGGTCATCCGTGTCGACCAGATTGGCGGCGGGCCGGACTATCGGCGCTGGCCGGTGACGCAGGAGAACAACTCGCTCTATTGGGAGAACCTCAACCGCGCCAAGAAGTCCGTCGCGCTGGACCTTGGTCGACCCGAGGGACGCGAACTTCTGCAGGATCTGGTGCGCGCCACCGGGCAGTTCATCACCAACTTTCCGGCGGAAGGGTTCCTGTCTCACGCCAAGCTGGCGGAAGGGCGACCGGACCTTGTGACCGTCCGCATCATGGGCTGGGCCGATGGCGCGCCTGCGCTCGATTACACCGTCAACAACGCGGTCGGTTATCCAATGATGACAGGGCCGGGGCCGGAGCCGGTCAACCATGTGCTGCCTGCTTGGGATCTCCTATCGGGCGGCTATGCGGCCTTTGCTTTGCTCGCGGCAATCCAGAAGCGGACAGCGACAGGCGAGGGGAGCGAGGTCCGTATTCCTTTGTCCGATGTCGCCATCGGGTCGGTCGCCAATCTGGGCGGCATTGCCGAGGTGCTCTATTCGGGCGCCAACCGTCCGCGCCTTGGCAACACGGTCTATGGCCTGTTCGGGCGGGACTTTGTGACGCGCGATGGCCAGCGGACGATGATTGTGGTCGTCACCCCGCGGCAATGGGCGAACCTGCTCACCGCGCTCAACTTGACCGATGCCATCGCGGCGCTTGAGGCGGCACGCGGCGTCAGCTTTGCCAAGGATGACGGGCTGCGCTTCGATCACCGTGACGCCCTCTTCCCTCTGTTTGAAGCGGCCATTGCCGCGCGCGACCATGCAGACCTCGCGGTCGCTTTTGACGCGGGCGGCATTGTTCACAGTGCCTATCGTACGATGATGGATGCGGTGGCGGATGATCGGCTGGTTGGCAGCAATCCAATGTTCAGCCCGTCCACCAACAACCCCTCCGGCTTTACCTATCCTGCCGCGGGATCGTTCGGCACGGTGCCGCAGCAGGACCGCGCGGCGCCCTTGCCCGCGCCACGCAACGGGCAGCATAGTGAGCAGGTGCTCGCCGAGCGGCTCAATCTCTCTTCGGGCGAACTGGGCAGGTTGATCGACAGCGGGATTGTGGGAATTGGATAGTCGTTCGTTTGTGTCGAGCGAAGTCGAGACACGTGGCACAGACGGTTCTCGACTTCGTTCGAACCAAACGGGATTTTAATGTGAGGATATTGATATGACACTCCGCCGTGCCGCCATCGTTGCCCCCATCCGCACGCCTGTCGGCAAGTTCGGCGGAGCGCTCTCCTCCATGACGGCCGGACAGTTGGGCGCGGTCATCCTGAAGGCGCTGATGGAGCGCACGAAGATCGATCCGTCGCGCGTCGATGATGTCGTGTTCAGCCAAGGCTATGGCAATGGCGAAGCGCCGTGCATCGGCCACTGGGCCTGGCTGCTCGCGGGCCTTCCAGAAGAAGTGCCCGGCTATCAATTGGACCGGCGCTGTGGCTCGGGCCTGCAGGCGATCATCAATGCAGCGATGATGGTGCAGACGGGGATGAGCGACGTCGTCGTTGCGGGTGGCTGTGAGAGCATGTCCAATGTCGAGCATTACTCGACCGACGTTCGGAAGGGGATACGCGCAGGCAATCTGACGCTCCATGACCGGCTGACACGCGGCCGTGTGATGAGCCAGCCGATCGAGCGCTATGGCGTGATCAGCGGCATGATCGAGACGGCGGAGAACCTCGCCAAGGATTGGAACATCAGCCGCGAGGCCTGCGATGCTTATGCCGCGCGTAGCCATCAGCGCGCCGCAGCGGCTTGGGCAAATGGCCTGTTTGCCGACGAACTGGTGCCGGTCGCTGTGCCTCAGAAAAAGGGCGATGCGCTCTTGTTCGATCATGATGAAGGCTATCGCGCTGATGCCAGCTTGGAGACGCTGGGCAAATTGAAAGCCCTTGAGTGTGGTGTTGTGACGGCAGGCAATGCCAGCCAGCAAAATGATGCTGCCGCCGCCTGCCTCGTTGTGGCCGAAGATAAGCTGGAAGAACTCGGGCTGGAACCCATCGCCTTCTTCCACAGCTGGGCGGCGGCGGGATGCGACCCGAGCCGGATGGGCTATGGCCCGGTGCCAGCGACCGAGCGTCTCTTCGCGCGCAATGGCCTGAGCTGGAATGACATTGGCCTCATTGAACTCAACGAAGCCTTCGCGCCGCAGGTGCTCGCTTGCCTCAAGGGCTGGGGCTGGTCCGATGCGGACAGCCGGCATGAGATGCTGAACGTCAATGGGTCGGGCATCTCGCTCGGCCATCCCATTGGCGCGACCGGCGGGCGTATTCTTGCCAACCTCACACGTGAACTGCACCGCCGCGATGTGCGCTATGGGCTGGAGACAATGTGCATCGGCGGCGGCCAGGGCATCGCTGCGGTGTTTGAGCGTGCTTAAGGACCAAGCGCAAATCCTCCCCCATCGGGGGAGGTGGCAGTGCGCAGCACTGACGGAGGGGG
>CAJBSR010000125.1 GCA_903958285.1 uncultured Sphingomonadales bacterium | reverse complement strand
GCCCCCGCTTCCCAAATCAAGCCAGCTTGTCTGGCCTGGCTCGGCACAGCGAAAGAGCTGAATGGAATCAAGGATATGTCTTTCCCAAATGTTATCGATCGTTGACTTCGCAACCACATTAATTGAGGGATTCCACTTCTCGACCAGCCGCGCGAACCGATCAAGCCGTTCCAGGCTGAGATCAGACAAGCCCTCACTCAGTCCAACCGCTCGCTCTATCTGGTCGTTGCGCATCATCTTCCAGCGGCCGCGCGTCGGGCCTTCCTGACATGGGCCAGAATAAGGGCAAGAGCCGCTGGCGTCATCCCCTCGATACGCGACGCCTGCGCCAGCGTCTCAGGTCGCCGCGCAAACAGTTTTCCTGCAAGCTCTCCCGAAAGCCCCGGGAGACCACGATACTCTAGGTCTGGAGGGATCAGAGTCTCTTCCTCCCGGCGCATCGCCGCAATGTCGTTCTCTTGCCGGTTAAGGTACTGAGCATAAAGCGCGTCATTCTCGATCTGCGTCCGGATTGCCGCATCGATCGTCACGGCTTCGGGCTGAAGCGCATTGATGTGCTCGCGTGTTACCTCGGGCATCGACAATAGGCGCAGCAAGTCCCTACGCCCGCTGTCCATACTGACGTTGATGCCAACTGCGTGGAGTTCCTTGGGGCTGAAACTGCTTTTCGCGAGAATCTGGCGACCAGCCTCAAGGGCCGCTGTCTTTTCCACGAACGCCGCCTCACGATCAGACCTGACGCACCCCAACCCAATCCCAAGTGGGGTAAGGCGCTGGTCTGCATTGTCCGCACGCAACGCAAGCCTGAACTCAGCGCGCGACGTGAACATCCGATAGGGTTCTGTCACGCCGCGATGAATGAGATCATCAATCAAAACACCAATATAGCTGTCGGCGCGCCCGAATAGGATCTTGTCGCCGCCACGCGCATAGCTCGCAGCGTTCAAGCCGGCAACAAGGCCTTGAGCGGCGGCCTCTTCATAGCCCGTTGTGCCATTAATCTGGCCCGCAAAGAAGAGACCCTCCATGTCGCGGGTCATCAGCGTCTGGGTCAAGTCGCGAGGATCGAAGAAATCGTATTCGATCGCATAAGCGGGTTGCAGAATTTTGGCATTCTCCAAACCGACAATAGACCTCACATAGGCCTCTTGAACCTCAAGAGGCAACGAGGACGAAATACCATTGGGATAAATCGTGTCATCGTCCAATCCCTCGGGTTCAAGAAAGATCTGATGCGATGTCTTGTCCGCAAAGCGAACGACCTTGTCTTCAATCGACGGACAGTACCTCGGACCAACACCCTCGATATGCCCGCCGTACATCGCGGACAAATGGATGTTCTTGCGAATGATCTCGTGAGTCGCTTCGTTGGTGTGCGTCACGCCGCAAGATACTTGCCGGACAACAGGGCCAGCACTCATGAACGAGAACAGCGACGGCTCGTCGTCTCCAGGCTGCGCTTCCGTTCGAGACCAGTCGATCGTCTTCCCGTCAAGCCTTGGCGGCGTGCCGGTCTTGAGACGTCCCGTCTTCAGTCCGAGATCCGCAATTTGATCGGCAAGCTTGATTGAGGGCAAGTCGCCCATCCTGCCGCCAGAAACTCGGGTGGTTCCAATGTGAATGAGCCCATGAAGAAAGGTCCCCGCGGTCAGGATCCCCGATCGACCTGATATTGAGCGTCCATCTGACAGCTCGACCCCCGAAAACCGACCAGACTCCAGCTTAAGTCCGGTGACCTCGGCCTCAATCAGCGTAAGGTTTTCCTCTTTCGCGAGAAGCGCGTGGATCGCCTCGCGATACAGCTTACGATCCGTTTGCGCCCGCGGTCCCTGAACGGCAGGCCCCTTACGCCGGTTCAAAAGTCTGAACTGAATGCCAGCGCGATCAGCGGCACGCCCCATGATTCCATCCAGGGCATCAATCTCACGCACGAGATGGCCCTTGCCAAGCCCGCCGATCGCCGGATTGCAGGACATCACACCAATGCCAGCCCGCCGCAAAGAAATCAGGGCGGTCG
>CAJBSR010000124.1 GCA_903958285.1 uncultured Sphingomonadales bacterium | reverse complement strand
AGCCCCGTGTCAAGCACGGGGCGACGCGGACGTAGGGGCGAATTTGTCCACGCAGTCTAGTGAAGCGCCCGGGCGTCTGCCAGTTCGGACAGCTCGTCGATGCTTTGCATGAACCGCGCAAGCGTGATCGGCTTGGAAACGAAGGCGTCTGCGCCGGCCTCTCGGATGCGGTCCTCATCGCCTTTTCCGGCATAGGCTGTGACCGCCATGATCGGCGTTGGGCGCAGCACGACATCGCGCCGCACGGCCTCGATCAGCTCCAGGCCGCTGATGTGCGGCATCTGAATATCCATCACGATCAGGTCCGGGCGCGTCAGCTGGGCACGCTCCAACGCATCGCGCGCATCGCGCACCGGCTCTGCCTCATGCCCGTGCGCGCGCAACAAGTCGCAAAAAAGTTTGAGGTTGAGTTCGTTGTCCTCGACAACGAGCACCCTTTTTGTCACCGCACATTCTCGCACAAATCTTATTTTATTGGCTTATTGGTAACCCATGCGTCGGCGTGAAACAAATGAACAAGAGTTAAGCACGCTGGCCATCCAGGCGCTTGTCTGGGTGCTGGGTGAGGATAGCCGCGCGCAGCGGTTCCTCTCATTGACCGGGCTGGAACCAGATGATCTGCGCACGCGCCTTGCCGATCCCGATATGCATGAAGCCATCCGCCTCTTCCTTGAAGGCCATCAGCCCGATCTCCTCGCCTGTGCCGACGCACTGGGCGTGAAGCCCGAACTGCTCCTTCCCGAACCGAAAGAAAATTGGGCATGAGCCGTCCGCTTTTGATTACCGACTGTGATGAAGTGCTGTTGCACATGGTCGTCCCCTTCGCAGAATGGCTGGATGAGGCGCATCACATCCACTTCGATGTCGACAGCGGCGATTTCGTCAACGCGCTGCGCCACAAGGCGACGGGCCTTGCGCTGGGCCATGAAGAAATCTGGCCGCTGCTGCGCGGCTTTTTCGCGACAGAAATGCACCGCCAATATCCGATTGATGGCGCGCTAGAGGCGATCCACGACATCGCCAAGGTGGCGGACGTCATTGTCCTCACCAACCTGAACGATGAAGAGCGTGAGGGCCGCATCCACCAGCTGCGAGAGGTCGGCGTGGAATTCCCCGTTTACACCAACCAGGGCGGGAAAGGGCCGCTGCTCACCCGTCTGGTCGCGCAGTATAATCCTAGTGTGACGGTGTTCGTTGATGATCTGGGCCATAACCATAGCTCAGTTGCTGAGCACGCCCCCGATGTCTGGCGGCTCCATATGGTCGGCGAACCGCGCCTCCAGCCGCGCATCAAGCCGCATCATGATGCGCATGCGCGCATTGACGATTGGGCCAGCGCACGTCAGTGGATACTTGAACGCTTCGAAGGAGGTGCCGCCCATGGCGCATGAACTCACCCCGCTCAAAACGGTCAATCCGGAAAAGAAAGCAACGATTGTGGAAACACCTGCCCAGCGCCTCGCCAACCTTGGCATCACGTTGCCTGAACCGGCCGCCCCGATTGCGGCCTATGTGCCGACGGTTGAAGTGAACGGTCTGCTTCACATCTCGGGTCAACTTCCCTTCGACAAAAGCGAGATCATGGTTGGCCGGATCGGCGAAGACCGCGACTTGGCTTATGGTCAGGCAGCCGCCCGTGCATGCGGCATCATGCTGATCGCGCAGATGCAGGCCGCGCTCGGGTCGCTCGACCGCGTGGCGCGGATCGTGAAGTTGAATGTCTTCATCAATTCGGAGGCCCGTTTCACTGATCAGCCCTCGGTCGCCAATGGCGCGTCAAACCTGATGATCGACGTGTTTGGGGAAGATGGTCGCCACGCCCGCTCGGCCGTCGGTGTGCCGGTGTTGCCGCGCGGGGCCGCTGTGGAGGTAGATGCTGTTGTCGCTGTTCGGCCCGCTTGACAATCTGATCTCCCCTGCGCCGGAGGCCGCGCGCGTCGCGTTTCTGCGCGCGCGCCCCTTTGCCCATCGCGGGCTGCATGGGCCGGGCGTTCTGGAGAATAGCCGTGCGGCGTTTACGGCTGCCGTTGACGGGGGCTTCGGCATTGAACTCGACGTGCAGGCGAGCCGTGAGGGCGAGGCATTTGTCTTTCACGACAGCGAACTGGACCGGCTGGCCGACGCGACCGGATCCTTCGCTGCGCTGCGTGGGGTTGAGCTCGAAAAGATCCGGCTAAAAGGATGCGACGAGACGATCCCGCGTCTGTCCGAAATTTTGGACCTCGTCGCCGGACGGGCGCCCATCCTCATTGAAGTTAAGATCGAAAAGGGGCCAGTCGGCGTCCTGTGTCTCGCCGTGCGGCGCGCGCTAGAGGGGTATAACGGTCCGGTTGCGGTTATGTCCTTCCATCCGGATGTCGGCCGCTGGTTCCATGAGCATGCCCCTCGAATCGTGCGTGGCATGGTGATCACCGAGCAGGAGGCGTCCGCTCTGCCGGACAAGGGGCGGCAGGCGGTCGAGCGCCAGATTGGTCTGTGGCGCGCAAAGCCGGATTTTCTGGCCTATGATGTCAGTGACTTCCCCTCGCGCTTTGCCGGGGGGCAGCGCAAGCGCGGTCTGCCGGTCTTGACTTGGACGGTCCGCACGCCCGAGCAGGAGGCCATCGCGGCGCGCTACGCCGATGAAATCATCTTTGAGAAGCCCCCTGCATGACCGACCCGACACGCGGGGGAGGCATCATTGCGAAGGTCGCCGCGGGTGTGTTGGATATTCGGGCTGAGGATTGGGACGCCTGTGCCGGTCGCGACAATCCCTTTGTCGGCCATGCTTTTCTGGCAGCGCTAGAAACATCGGGGAGCGTGGGTGCAGGGACAGGCTGGCAACCGGCGCCGATTCTCGTTGAAGATGCGGACGGGAAGACGGCTGGCGCCATGCCTGCCTATGTGAAGGGGCATAGCCAGGGCGAATATGTGTTCGACCACAGCTGGGCCGATGCCTGGCAGCGCGCCGGGGGGCGATACTACCCCAAGCTTCAGATTGCAGCGCCGTTCACGCCGGTTCCGGGTCCGCGCCTCCTCTCACAGGATATGGCCGCCACGCACCATCTGATCGCGGCGGCAGAGGCGATCACGGAACGCAATGGCCTTTCCTCGGCCCATGCGACCTTTGTTGAAGAGACGCAGCTGCCCTTCTTCAAGGATGCGGGCTGGCTGCTGCGCGAAGGCATCCAATATCACTGGTTCAACAATGGCTATGAAAGCTTTGACGACTTTCTTGGCGCACTCTCCTCACGCAAGCGCAAGGCGATCCGCAAGGAACGCGCGGCAGCACAGGAGAATGTGACGATAAGGTCGCTTAAGGGCGGTGAGATTGAGGAGCGCCATTGGGATGCGTTCTGGCATTTTTATCAGGATACCGGCGCGCGCAAATGGGGGCGGCCTTATCTGGAGCGCGACTTCTTCTCGATCATCGGGGAAACGATGCGCGATGAGATTCTGCTCTATCTAGCTGAAGTGGACGGCAAGCCGATTGCAGGGGCGCTCAATTTTCTGGGGAGCGAGGCGCTCTATGGGCGCTATTGGGGGTGCACGGTT
>CAJBSR010000123.1 GCA_903958285.1 uncultured Sphingomonadales bacterium | reverse complement strand
GGATGTAGGCGGCGTCACTTCGGCAGAAACGTTCGTCTTTTCCAATCGTAAGGCGGCCTATAACCCAAAGATGCTCGCCAGATTGAAGCGCGCCGATGGTATCTTCATCTCTGGCGGAGATCAGGCGCGCTATGTCCGGTTCTGGAAAGGAACACCGGTCGCAGAGGCGCTTGATGCGCATGTCGCCGCTGGCAAGCCCCTTGCCGGCACAAGCGCCGGTCTCGCGATGCAGGGCGAATATCTTTACGGCGCAATGGATGATGGGAGCATCACCAGCGCAGAAGCTTTGGCCGACCCGCTTGGCCCTGCAAACACAATCGAGACGGATTTTGTCCACTTCCCCCTGCTGAAAGGCATCATTACCGATACGCACTTTAAGGAGCGCAATCGGCTAGGACGATTGTTCGCGTTTCTGGCGAAAGCGGAAACGATGCGCCCCAAGGGCGCACCCCCACTCCTTGGGTTAGGCGTTGATGAAAGTGCAGCCCTTGCTGTGGAGCCTGACGGCAGTGCCCGGATATATGCCACCACGCCTGATGGCGGCGCCTGGCTTGTGCGCGGCGGCTATTCTGAACCCGTTCAGTTGGGCGCGCCGCTGACGCTCTCTCGCGTGCAGGTGACCGGAATTGGCCTCTCTTCGCGGCTCCATCTGCCGGAAGGCCGCGTCGAGAACCCGGCTTTTGTCCGATATTATGCAGTTGCAGATGGGCTATGGCGTGAAGTGCCTTGAAGGCATAATTGGAGCGCCTTTCGGATAGGCTTTTAAGCTGTCGCCTCTCCCGCATGACGGCGCACGATCAGCAAGTACATGACCGGCGTTACAATACGGCTGAGCAAGGTTGAGGAGATCAGCCCGCCGATGATCACCCAGGCAAGCGGCGCGTAAAGCGGTGAACCCGACAGCGCGAGGGGCAAGAGGCCGCCGATCGCCGTTACGGATGTCAGGAGAACCGGCAAGAAGCGGATTTCACCTGCCCGCTCAATCGCCTCAATCAATCCCATCCCCTCTTCGCGCAGACGCGTCGTAAAATCGACGAGCAGGATGGAGTTTTTGATCTCAATGCCGATCAACGCGACAAATCCGATGATCGCAAGGAACGACACCGAATTGCCCGTGACGATAAGCGCGACAATACCCCCGAACAGTCCAAGGGGGATGACGCCCGCCACCACAGCTACCTCGCGGAAACGCCCGAACTCCGCCACGAGCACCGCAAAAATGCCGAACAGGGCAAATAGGATGACACCGCCCAAGCCTGAGGTGTTGCGCGCGGCAACTTCTGCGGCGCCGCCCACCTCCCAAGTGATGCCAGCGGGCAGCTTAGTCTTTTCAAGTTTTGCAATGACATCTTTGTTCAACTTGGATGCCAGCTCGCCGCGTTCATTATAGGCCTTCACCGTGACGGTCCGTTCCAGCTGGAACCGGTTGATCTGACTGGGCACGGATTTAAGCCGCGGCGTCGCCACTTCCGTCAGAGGAACACTCCCGCCCGCCTGTGTCGCGACGTAGATTGACTGGAGCGCTGAAATGGGTTGCTCCTTGGCCATCGGCAATCGCACGACCACGGGATAAGTATCCCCTTCCGGGTCACGGAAACTGCTCGCCCGCTCCCCTGCAAGCGCAATGCGGACAGACCGGCGGACATCGCCCGGCGTCACACCAAGAAGGCTTGCCGAAGCGGGATCAAAGCCAATGTCCAGATCAACCCGATCAATGGCGAGTGGGTTATCGACATCGCGTAGACCGGGCGTCGCCTGCATGATCGATGCAACCTGACGCGCTCCTTCGCGCAAAGACGGAATGTCGGCACCACTCAAACGAATGGCCACAGGGGCCTCCACAGGCGGTCCGTTCTCAAACTGAACAACGGTCACCTTGGCGTCTGGATAAACGTCGAGCTTGCGCCTCAACTCGTCCAATTGGCGAGGACTGTCCGCCGGCGACCATTTGTCGATCGTGACGAACACTTCGCCATAACGCGTGTCATCTTCGCGCGGGATGTTGTTGTAGTAAATCTGCGGATTGCCGCGCCCGACATTGTCCATTCGCCCGGTGATCCCCGGGAAGGTCGAAACGATTTTGGAAACATCACGGACGGCGCGGTCTGTGGCGCCCATGCCGCTGCCTTCCGGCGTTTCCACGCGCACCATGAAATAGGGCGAGTCCGATGCGGGAAACAGGCTTGCCCCAATCAAAGGCAAGGTGCCCAGCGTCGCCACGCAAAAGGAAAGGGAGCCCCAAACAGTCAGCTTTGGGTTCTGGAGGCCCCAGTGCAGGATCGGCTGGTAGAAGCGGTGTATCGCACCGTTAATCGCCTGAAGAACCCTATTACCGTCCGGACCATGATTGTTCTTCAAAAGGCGGCTGGCCACAAAGGGGATGATCGTCAACGACACGATCAAAGAGCT
>CAJBSR010000122.1 GCA_903958285.1 uncultured Sphingomonadales bacterium | reverse complement strand
TCCCTGTGTATCGACCATCACAATATCGTCGGCCTGGACCTCACTCCATAACAAACCACGCGGATTCAACAGGAAGCGGCCACTTTGATCGGGAAGCTCGACGCTGAAGTGATTGCATACGCCTTCCGATAAACCATGAAAGGCTGCCGCCCTTAACGCTAACGCCAAGTCCTCTCGCAGTTGACGAACTGACGGGCTGTCAAAATCGGCTTTGTGCTTTGTATTAGACATTCAAGGCTCCTAATCCTAATTTGTATACGCTTGCTGCAAGGCGCGCTCGATACGGTCGAAGGCGACAGTTGTTCTTGGAACTTTAAAGGAAAACCAACTACGCACGTCCTCTTCAAGCGCAAGACCATGCATATAGTTATAAATCGCTTTTTTTAAACCCACTCCTAGCGCCGCATGGTCTACACCCGTCGGGTCAATAAAACCGACATCGTTTTTTGCAAAACTAACCGGCGGTAGCGGCTTAAGAGTCACGCCATATTCGGCTGGGTTTTTGCCAACAGGTGAATGCACCGTTGCCGTAAACCGATGGAAAAAACCACTTTGAATACAACCGTTCATAAAGAGTTGTCGCACGAGCTCAAGCGCATCAACAGTGTCTTGTACGGTCTGTGTTGGGAATCCGTACATGAGATAGGCATGCACCAGAATCCCTGCATCACTGAGCGCGCGTGTTACACGCGCTACCTGATCGACCGACACCCCTTTTTGCATCAGTTTCAATAGACGATCAGAGGCGACTTCAAGCCCGCCCGACACCGCGATACAACCACTGCGAGCCATAAGCTCACTCAGCTCAGGCGTGAAGGTCTTCTCAAAACGAATGTTTCCCCACCACGAAATCCCAACATCACGCGCAATCAGCTCAGTTGCTAGAGATTTCAAGGCCTTGGGAGGAGCAGCTTCGTCAACAAAATGAAAACCTGTTTGTCCGGTTTCAGATACGATTGCTTGCACCCGATCCACCAACAAGCTCGCCGAGGCGGTCTCATAGCGACTGATGTAGTCTAGGCTCACGTCACAGAAGCTACATTTCTTCCAGTAGCAACCGTGTGCCACGGTCAACTTATTCCAGCGCCCATCACTCCAGAGTCGATGCATTGGATTGAGCATATCGAGCAGAGACAGATAATCCCCTAAAGGCAATCCGTCCCAGGTGGGTGTTCCAACTTCTTCAAAAGGGACGTCGGGCTCGACCATATTGATATAGCGAACAGTTCCGCTCTCTTGGTCCCTTAAATAGGTGCGCACGAGGCGCTGACTCGAACGCTTACCAGCCAGATACTCCAACAGATTAAGCAACGGTCGTTCCCCCGAATCCAGGGTAACGAAATCAAAGAAATCAAAAATTCTTGGGTCCGAGAGTTCTCGTAACTCGGTATTGACGAACCCACCACCCAACACAATAGTGATGTCGGGGTTTACAGACTTAATCGCCTGCGCAATCCGAAAAGCTGCATACACTGTGCCGGGGAACGGCACCGATAAAAGCACAATCGTTGGTGTGTGACGTGTGATGACCGATAGCGTTAACACGCGCAATGTTTCGTCGACAAGGTTCGCTGGTGCCATCAAAGCACTGGCCAGCGCATCAAAAGTTGGCTGACTCGCCGCAAGCGCTTCGCCGTATCGCACAAACTCAAATCGGCTATCAATCGACTCTCGTACTACGTCAGAGAGATCATTGAGATAGAGCGTCGCCAGATGTTTGGCGCGATCCTGCATACCCAGCGCACCAAATGCCCAACCAAGAGGATCACCGCCCTCCTCGTCCACATAGGCATCTAAGCTTGCAAAACGAGGCCCCTCGGGAAGGTATTGCCGACTGACGATACGATGGGCTAGGGTCGCATCCCGTCCTTGCAAGAACGCTATCACGCGGTCAATCGTAGACAGGTAGCGTGGCAGCTCACTCACAAAAAATGCAGACGCGGGACGCGAGCGATCTGACTTCTTAATTGCTGGTATGCGTGCAGCAACCTGTCCGAGTCCGTCTTGTGAAAAAATCTTCAAGACCAGCTGCAGAGCGAGATCTTCCTGCAACGCAACGACGCCGCGCGACCTTAGAAACCCCGTCAGATAAGCTGTCGAGGGGTAAGGTGTATTGAGCTGCGTCATCGGAGGTATGACAGACAGCACGCGGACCGCTGGCGAATTCAAAGGAAAAACTCCCTACTTGGATAGCAGGGAGTGTACCAATACCGGCTCAACCGTTCGCTTTCACATATCGCACGATGTCTGCATGGGTGGCAAACCAGACATCGCCCTTGGCCTTGGCCATGCGGATCAGCTCTTCGATGATCCAGATGCGCGAGCGGTAGCCGATGATATGGGGATGGGTGGTCAGCTGGAAAATGCCGCCTTCCTCATAGGCCGCTTCGAATTCGCGCCGGAAAATATCGAGCACCGATGCGGGCGGCGTATGCGGACGCAGGGACTGGAACCGGTGCATCATGAAATAGACCGCGTCATCGCGCACCCATTCCACCGGCAATTCGATGACCCCCGAAGGCGTGCCGTCGAGCAGCAATTCGTAGCAATCCTCGTCCGCCATCAGCGAGGAATCATAGAGCAGGCCCATATCCTTCTCGATCTTGAGCGTGTTGGGGCTGAAATCCCAAGACGGCGTGCGCAAGCCGACCGCCCTGACGCCGGTGATCTTTTCCAGCTCGTCGGCCGACCGCATCATCAGATCGCGCTCGACCTCGTAAGGCAGCACCGAATTCAATTCGTGGATCCAGCCGTGAATGCCGATTTCATGGCCCTCGGCGATGACCTGCCGCTGTTCCTCGGGATGCAGCATCGCCGCCACAGCAGGGACATAGAAGGTCGCGGGCACATCGTATTTTTTCAGGAGTTTGAGAATACGCGGCACGCCGACGCGGGTGCCGTATTCGCCCCAGGCCATGCGGCCGATGGATTTGCCGCCATCGCGCAATTCATTGGTTTCGTGGTCGGCATCGAAGGACAAAGCGAAAGCGCAGCGCGCGCCGTTTTTCCAGCCGTCGGGGCGGTAGGAGCGGCCCGCACGCACCTGATTCACCAGCTTGCGCCAATGGGGTTCCGGCCACTGCCAAGGTTCCATTGCTGTTGTGGTCATGAGGCGTTCTCCTTGAACAATCCGATCAGATTATAGCGGTGATCCTGTCACGGGCAAAGTCTGGCCCGTGATAAATGACGCATGTTCGGAGGCCAGAAACAAGGTGGCATCCGCAATGTCTTCGGGCTGGCCCATCCGGCGCACCGCGATGGTCTTGGTGAAATTGGCGCGGGTGTCTTCCGAATAAGAGTTCCATTGCCGGACGTAATCGGGGCTGGTGGCCATGAAACCGGGGGCGACGGCATTGACCGTAATGCCGAACGGACCCAATTCCTGCGCCAGCTGTTTGACCAGCCCGACCTGCGCATGTTTGGCCGCCGCATAGCTTTGAATGCCTGTCAGGCTCGGCGCAAGACCGGCGCGGCTGGCAATCACCACGATGCGGCCCTTGCCGGCCTGTTTCATCACCGGCACCACCGATTGCGCGGTCAGAAAAGCACCCGTCAGATTGGCATCGACAATCGCGGCAAAATCCTCAATCGCGACCTCCTCGACAGGTTTGGGGGACTGGCCGCGCACCCCGCCTGCCACATAGACCAGACAATCGATCCGCCCCTGTTGCTTCACGATACCGGCAATGCAGGCCGACAGGCCGGCTTTGTCGGTGACATCAAGCGCCAGCGGCTCGATCCGGCCCTGACCGGAGACTGCCGGGGCCCGATCGAAGGCCCCGGCATAATCGCGCACGTCGTCAGCCAGCAGGTCGGCGGCAAAAACCGTCCCGCCGTCGCGGGCGAAAGCCTCGGCAATGGCCCTGCCAATGCCTCTGGCTGCTCCCGCGACAAGAATGGTTTGACCGTCGAACCTGATCTGCATGGCTTATTTCAGGTCCGTAAAGGCTGTTTCCTTCAGACCCCAGA
Source organism: uncultured Sphingomonadales bacterium (assembly GCA_903958285.1). Lineage (GTDB taxonomy): Bacteria > Pseudomonadota > Alphaproteobacteria > Sphingomonadales > Sphingomonadaceae > Aquisediminimonas. The sequence goes on along the minus strand of CAJBSR010000122.1, from coordinate 579 downwards.
TCACCACGGTCGAAATCACCGCGGAACCCATCAGATAATAGCTATGGGCCACAGGGGATTCGAAGGTCGTGATCAGCCAGACCGCGATGAAAGGCGCGAAACCGCCGAAGATTGCCACGGCCAGTGCATAGCCCGAGGTCATCCAGGTCGAGCGGCTGCGCGTCGGGAAAATTTCCGAAATCGCCGCCGGACCCGCTCCCGAGAACATCGAGATCATCAAGGCAAACAACACCTGCACCGCGATCAGTTCCATATAGGAGACCGAACCCGACATCAGGAAGTTGAACACCGGCAGCGGCACCACCACGAAACAGGCACAGCAGGCCAGCAACAACGGCTTGCGGCCGAACTTGTCCGACAGATGGCCCATCAGCGGTATGGCCACAACCAGCACCAAGAGACCGATCGTATTGGCCCACAAAGCCTGCGCGGCAGACAATTTCAGATATTTCTGGGTCCATGTCGGCATGTAGTTCAACAGGATGTAGAAGCAGACAGTCCAGACGATGGTAAAACCGAAAGCCCGCATCGCAAGGACCGGACCCGAGGGCTGGTCAGGTTCGGGAGCGGCTTCGATGA
>CAJBSR010000121.1 GCA_903958285.1 uncultured Sphingomonadales bacterium | reverse complement strand
CACCTCCATCATCATCTGATTGGAGTTGGCCGTGCCGTAAAAGGTGCACGTACCCGCCCCATGATAAGAGGCAGATTCTGCGTCGAGCAGTTCTGCGCGCGTCGCCTTGCCTTCAGCATAGAGCTGCCGGACGCGCTGCTTTTCCTTATTGGCAAGCCCCGTCGGCATCGGCCCCGCAGGAATGAGGATGGTCGGCAAATGGCCGAAACGCAGCGCTCCCATGAGCAGGCCAGGCACGATCTTGTCGCAAATACCGAGCAGCAACACACCTTCAAACATCGCATGACTCAGAGCGACAGCGGTGCCCAGTGCGATAGTGTCGCGGCTGAACAACGACAGTTCCATGCCGGATTGCCCCTGCGTCACACCATCACACATAGCGGGGACGCCACCTGCCACCTGTGCCGTCGCCCCCACTTCGCGCGCGAACATCTTGATGGCTTCGGGATAGCGGCCATAGGGCTGATGCGCTGAGAGCATATCGTTATACGCCGTCACAATGCCCATGTTCATGGCCCCGCCCGCGCGGATCGCGCCCTTGTCATCACCTGACGCCGCAAAGGCATGCGCCAGATTGCCGCAGGACAGGCGATCCCGGTTCACCCCGGCTTCGCCCTGCCGCGCGATCAGATCAAGATAGCGTTGCCGCCCCGGTTTGCTCTTTTCGATGATCCGCGCCGTTACGGCCGCGATGACTGGGTGAACGTTACTCATGCCATGTCACTCCATCGCGCTCAGCCAGCGCAATCGCAGCCGATGGCCCCCAGCTTCCCGCCGTGTAGGGCTTGGGCTCCATGTGATTATCTGTCCAAGACTGGCGAATGGCATCAATCCAGTGCCATTGCGCTTCCACTTCGTCGCGACGGACGAACAACGTTTGGTCCCCCTCGATCAGATCAAGCAGCAGCCGCTCATAAGCGATGCGTCGACGCGCGCCTGCAAAGGCGTTGGGCATCGAAATATCCAGCGGCACTTCCCGCAGGCGAACCCCGCCCCTGTCCAGTCCAGGCACTTTGGCCATCACCGACATACGGACATTTTCCTGAGGCTGGATGCCGATGATCAGCCTGTTGGGCTCTGTCTGGGCACCATGCCCCGCAAAGATGGAATGTGGCACCGGCTTGAACTGGATAGCAATCTCCGTCTTGCGTTCCGGCAGGCGCTTGCCTGTCCGCAGGTAGAAAGGCACACCTTTCCAGCGCCAATTGTCGACATGAGCCTTTAGCGCAACGAAGGTTTCGGTGATGGAAGCCGCCCCAAGTTCCTCATCATATCCCGGGACAGCTTGGCCCGCGATAGCCCCTGCCCGGTACTGGCCAATGACGCTTTCTGCCGGCTCCACTTTCCGAAGCGAACGCAGGACTTTGACCTTCTCGTCTCGCACGGCGGTCGCATCAAAACTCGAGGGCGGCTCCATTGCGACAAGCGCGAGCAGCTGGAGCATATGGTTCTGCACCATGTCCCGCAGCGCACCTGCCCCGTCATAAAATCCGACGCGCCCCTCCAAGCCCACAGTTTCGGACACCGTGATCTGGACATGGTCAATATGGCTGGCGTTCCACAGCGGCTCAAACAGGATGTTGGCAAAACGCAGCGCGAGCAGGTTTTGAACGGTTTCCTTGCCCAGATAATGGTCGATGCGGAAAATCCGATCCTCTGAAAAGGCAGAGGCGACCGCGTCATTAATCTGCTTGCTGGTCGCGAGATCCGTGCCCAGCGGCTTTTCCAGACCGATGCGGCTATTGCCCTCGGCAAGGCCGGTCGCGGACAATCCAGCAATTGTCCGTTCAAAAAGCGACGGCGCCGTCGACAAGAAAATGGCCAGACCCTGGCGCGCGGGCCCCACCTTTTGCGCAAGTGCAGGAAACTCCTCCGGAACCGATGCATCAACCTTCTGATAGAAAAGGCAATTGAGGAAGGATGGGATCGCCGACTTCCGATCCTCCGGCAAATAGCGTTCCAGCGCAGTCGCAGCGAAATTCCGGAAACTCTCGTCGCTCATCTCCGAACGCGCAGTGCCAAAAATCTGGAGATCCTGATGAACCAGCCCATCGGCATGCAGGGCACAGAGCGACGGCAGCAGCATCCGCTGCGAAAGATCGCCCGACGCGCCAAACAAAATCAATTTGTCGGCTACAAAACCCATTGGTCACCTACCCTGCTTGAAATGCAGAACGAGTCCTAGGGAAATTACAGCAAGAGACAAGAATGGTGCATACGGATGCACTGCTTTGACGCAGCAGGTCGACAGAACAACGCTTTAGCGATGTTAAGGGGAAAGGTAGCGGAGGAGAGCATTATCAGAGCAAATGCACCGGTTGGGCGAAAGAGCTCACCGGGCTAAGTCTGCGCCATGCCCCGCCCCAGAAAACCAGCCAGTCCGTTCCGCTATTTCAACTCGGCACCCAAGGTCATCCGGTTAGTCGTGATGATGTATGTACGGTTCCCGCTCAGCCTTCGGAATGTCGAGGATCTGCTATTCGAACGTGGGATCAACATTTACCACGAGACCGTGAGGTTTTGGTGGAACCGGTTCGGACCGATGTTTGCGGCCGATATGAGACGCCAGCGGGTGCAAGCGATGCGCGGGATCCGTCACTGGCGCTGGCACCTCGACGAGGTGTTCGTGAAGATCAACAGGGAGCAGCATTACCTGTGGCGCGCAGTCGACCACGAAGGTGAGGTTCTCGAGAGCTACGTGACGAGAAAGCGGGATAAAGCTGCTGCTTTGGCGTTTCTGAAGAAGGCCTTGAAGCGCCATGGTCGAGCCGAGACAATCGTCACCGATGGTATGCGATCCTACCACGCTGCCATGCGCGAACTCGGCAATGTCGATCGTCGTGCGATGGGCCGTTGGATGAACAATCGGGCTGAAAACAGCCACCTCCCCTTTAGACGACGGGAGCGAGCTATGCAGCGATTTAGGCAAATGAAGTCACTGCAGAAATTTGCGTCAGTCCATGCCTCGCTTCACAACCAGTTGGCTTCGCCGCGCTCCGGGTCAATCAGGAACGCCACCTCACCGACCGTCAGACTTACAGGGAACGACGCTCGGCAGCTCTTGCCGAGTGGCAGTCGCTCGCCGCCTGAAGTTTGTCTCATCTCGCGAAAGCTCCACCATTTGGAGACAAGTTGCGGTTAGACTGACAGAACCACCCCCCAAATTTGATGGGAATCTTCCAATCCAATCTAACTCAAAAGAGGGGCCGATATGGCCACAGATTAACGTGCTTTTTGAGCCTAATGAAAAGAAAGTCTCCTTCTGAATTTGCTCATGATTCTAAGCGCTTCTTTGGCCAACGGCTCAGAGAAAT
>CAJBSR010000120.1 GCA_903958285.1 uncultured Sphingomonadales bacterium | reverse complement strand
CTTTTGGCAGCGGTGGCGGCGCTCCTGATGGCGGCACCGCCGGCTGAGGCGCGGAGTTGCGCGGGGCTCATCGTCCGCTCGACCGCCGCAAGTCGGATGGGCGATGCAACGCTGATCTGGCAGCAGGCGCGCCAGCCCGTTTCCGCCCGCAACATTGGCGCCGTCCTCGACGATGGCCGGTGGCGGCTGATCTGGGCGACGCCCGATGCGGCGGAACGCGGCGTCTATTTCTTCCGACAGGCGGGCAAACGGGGATTGCGCTATGCCGATGTCTGGGGCGGCGTCATCGCCCCCGGTGATGAGGCGGGCGTCGCCAAATGGGCCCGCGGCCTCACATCCGGCGGACCCGACACCCGCACCGTCCGCTGCTTCATCGACATGGTCAAAGCAGGCAGCTGAACCGCCGCGGCGGCGCGCACCCTGCCCTTTTGGGTAGTTTTACGGGCGCCGTTTGCGGTTCCCAAACGCCCGCTGCGCGCCTAAGCGGCCACTCTTGCTCCGTTGAGACGCGCCGTAAATGTTTGAAGTTGATGCAGTTATCACATGGGTCGACGGGGCAGACCCGGCGCATCGGCACAAGCGGGATCACCACCTCTCTCAGGCCGAGGCGCAGGCACCGCTGCATGACAATGGCACCAATCCGCACCGCTGGCTGTGCAGTGATGAGCTGAATTACTGCGTCCGCTCCATCCTCCACAACGCGCCCTGGGTGCGGCGTATCTGGATTGTGACGGATGATCAGCAGCCCGTGCTCGCCCCGATGTCGGCCGGGGATAGCGCGAAGATCAGCATCGTCGACCACCGCGAGATCTTCGCCGGATATGAAGACGCGCTGCCCACCTTCAACTCGCTGTCGATCGAAACGATGCTGTGGCGCATTCCGGGCCTTGCCGAACGCTTCCTCTATTTCAACGATGATGTCTTCCTGACAGCGCCGGTCACCCGTTCCGACTTCTTCTCGGAAGATGGCCCCGTGCTGCGCGGCCAATGGGTCGACCACACCGCGCTTGCCGCCTGCGACACGAGCCGCGATGAAGCGCGCCTGCTCAACCATTATAACCAGATCAATGCCGCGGCGATGATCGGCTATGGCGCGGACCATGTGTTTGAAAGCGCGCATGTCGTCCACCCGATGCAACGCTCGGTGATGGCGGACCTGTTTGAGACTTTTGCGGAGCCTTGCGCGCACAATGCCGGCTACCGCTTCCGCTGCACCGCGCAGTTCCTGCCGCAAAGCCTGCACAACCATGCCTGCCTCGCCAGTGGCCGGGCGACGATCCTCGACACGCGCGATTACCTCCACGTTGCGGTGGGGGAGCTAGGGCCATGGTCTGCCGCAGACATCCGCCACTATCTCGGCACGGAGGCGCGGCAGGCGATCAAGTTCCTGTGCGTCAATGATCTGCCCGAGGTGGAACGCACCTTCCCCGAAGCGCGGCAGTGGATTGAAGAGGCGATTGGCGGCGCGGGCGCGAAACGGGCGGCTTAGGCAGGCGGCCTAACGCTTCTGAAACCACCTTGCGGCTATACCCGCACCATGATCAAGTTGGGCGGCATCGGGCTTACCAGCCCCAATCCAGCAGGCGGCCACCGCCTGGCGCTGGGTGGTGGCCGCATCACTTTGCCGGGCTGGCTGTTCTACCCCTTTGTCGCGCTGCTGAGCGGCTGGGTCTTTGTCTATATCTCCGGCCTGTTTCCCTATCTGGGGTATAAAAGCGGCGGCCTTATCAGCAGCCCGGCAGGCATTGGCCGCGTCCAATATGGCGTGGGGGATAATGATCAGCTGCAAACGCACCGGATGTTTCTGGTCGGCGGCCAAACCGCCATTGTCGATTATGATGTGACGGTGCGCAAAGGGCAGCTCTCCGTCTCCCTCCATCCGGGCCTGATGGCGATTGGCCCTGCACTGCTGCAACAGGGCATCGTGACAACCGGCGCGGGCCGCATCGCGGTGAAGGTGCCCAGCACCGGCATCTACACCCTCACCTTCCGCCCGACCTACCGGCTGAACAGCGGCACGATGCAAACGGATGTGTCCTATACCCTGTGGTGGGGTGGCCTCTTCTAACGCCGCGCGCCGCGCGCCATTGTCCGCGTGGCCAGCATCAGCCTTTCAGCCGATCCTCCAGCATGGAGACGAGCTGCGCGACGGACTGTACCGTGTCCAGATCTTCCTTGGCGATCAGCGTGGAGAGCGTGCCGCCCTCGGTCTGTTCAAGGATGGCCGGCAGCGTCACCGCCTCCCCCGGCCAATCGCGCGCAAAGTCATCCCGGTGGTAAAAGCGCGTCTCATGGCCCAGGCGCTTGAGATAGGTTTTCCACTCCCCCCGCATGCTCACCGCGCCATAGGTGATCGCACAGAGCGAACAGGGGTAGGTCTCCGGCGAGACGAGCTTATGCGCGGCATCGGCCATCGCACTGAAAATGCCGCCATTGGCATTGTAGATGAAGATCAGCGTCCGCGTGGTCATGCACGCGTTTTACGTCGGCCCAGCAGGAAGACAAGAAACCCAATGGTGAACAGCGCGTCGCCACCAAGGATGATGCCCGTGCCCGCCGGCGCCGAGCCCGCCAGCACAGACGGCATCAGCAGCGCGACGATGCCAAGCTTCCCCACGATCCCCGCCCACAACACCGGCCCAAAGCGCGCCGCATCCCGCCCGACCAGCGCATAGACGATGCCGAAGCACGCCACGAGCAGGCCGACGATCCGGTCATTGACGGGGGCAGCCGCATTGGCGAGCCCCGCGCCGCCGATGACGAGGTTGTAGGAGGCGGCGGTGTAGAAGAAGGGGCGCCAGAGGGGGGAAGTTTGGGTGTGGGGCAAAGCGAAAAACGAGCTAAATTTCATAGAATTCCTTGCGTGAACTAGGCAATAAATGAGCAAGGACTAATGCCAGATGACTGTCACTCTCACTAATTGATCATCGTCGAAATGAGAAAAACAAAAAGATGGATTGATTAGGTCGCCAGAGATCATACAATGCCAAAATGGATCCAATTCTCCCGACGCAGTTAGCAGTGTACGCATCGGAACTCCGAGTTACCGATGCTAACGAGGCTACAACGAGGTTAAAGCTAATTG
>CAJBSR010000119.1 GCA_903958285.1 uncultured Sphingomonadales bacterium | reverse complement strand
CAGTGTTCGTTTCGATCAGGAGGCGTGCGCCGCCGCCGGACGGGCGCAGGCCGCCGCCTATCGGGAGGCATCGCCTTTCCCGCATATTGCCTTGACTGATTTTTTGCCCCTGGCACCGCTGCGTCGTGTCGCATCGGCCTTCCCTGAAGGGTCCTCCGGCCACAGCTTTTCGCGTGCGCAGGAAATGCTGAAGACGCAATATCACCCCGAAGCCGTTCCCGATGATTTCTCCCGTAACCTCATTTACGCGCTCAATACGGAGCCATTCATCGCCTTTCTCTCAGAAATGACCGGTATTCAGGGGCTTGTCCCTGACCCTTATTTCATCGGCGGCGGCCTGCATGAAACACGCCGCGGGGGGCATCTGGGCATCCATGCGGACTTTAACAATCACAAGATCATGCGCCTGCGCCGTCGTCTGAACCTGCTGGTCTATCTGAATGACGATTGGGATGAGAGCTATGGCGGCCATCTCGAGCTCTGGTCCAAGGATATGAAGCGGTGTGAGAAGCGCGTTCTGCCGGTGTTGGGGAGCTGCGTCGTGTTCAACACCAATTTGGACAGCATGCACGGCCAGCCCGACCCGTTGACCTGCCCCGAAGACCGGTCACGCCGGTCCATCGCGCTTTATTATTATACATCCACCGCTGACTTAAACGACCAGCCCGACCGCACGACCAATTTTCAGCCGCGCGCCAAAAGCGCAGACAAAAAAGATCACTCGGTCTCGTTCCGCCACTTCCTAAACGAATGGGTTCCTCCCGCGATCCGCAGGAAAATAGGACGCCACTGAGCGCACCGTGCTTGATTGAAGGACCGACACATGATCAATGAGAAGATACCAGCCTTTTTCTTCAGCAAGAAGGCGATGCGGGAAAAGGCTGAAGAGCAGCGCGCGCAATTTGAAAATGCGTCGCCTTTTCGGCACATTCATATCGAAAACTTCCTGCCTGAAGAAATCGCACGTCAGGTGGCTTCAGCATTTCCGCCGCCAACCGCACCTATGTGGAATATGGCCGGGCCTGGAGATTCAAAGCACACGAACGACCCCAATGTTGAAAAGATCAGCTGTCCGGACGAAGATCGGTTTCCGCCCGTCATTCGCCATGTGGTCGGGCAATTAGCGTCTGGTGTTATGATGGATTATCTTGAGCGGCTTACCGGCATCAAGAACCTTAGCCCCGATCCATCCCTTTTCGGGGGGGGGCTGCATTCAACAGGGCGCGGTGGGCGGCTTATGATCCACGCCGATGCGTCCCGCCATCCAAACCCGATGCTTCATCAGGTCATCAACCTGATCTATTATTGCACACCGGATTGGCAAGAAGAGTGGGGAGGGGATCTCGAGCTTTGGGATAGGGACTGCCAACATTGCGAAGTGAAGGCGATGCCCAAATTCAATTCCGCAGTGATCTTCTACACTGGCACGAACTGTTATCATGGGCACCCGCATCCGCTGACCACACCCCCGGGTGTTCGCCGCAACTCTATTGCCGTCTATTATTACACCACAGACCGGCAAACGGGCGACGACTATGACGGCCACCGCACGTTTGTGGAGTGGAAACGGACAAATGAACAGGATCGAAGCCTATCCACTGCGCATGTTGTAAAGGAAGCGCTTCGCCGTTATGCGCCGCGCGGCGTCGTCAATGCGGCTGCCCGCTTCGTCCGATGGGGACGATCAAAAGTTTCCTGAACCGGGGGCTGCTCAGATCGAAGGCGGTGTAGCCTTACGGGCGCCAAACGCGGACTTAAGCGCCAGCGCGGGCTTCTCCACAAAGGTCCAGGATAGGGCTGCAAGCACTAAGGTGATCGGCAAAGAGAGCATCGCATTTGTCAGCCATGGCACCGCCGTTTCATTGGAAAAGGGCACGAGTGCTTGCTGAACGGGGAAGGCGTAAATGTAGACCCCATAAGATATGTCTCCGCGGTGGGTCATCTTCTTGAACCAGTCGGCGGCAAGGAAGGCAGACGCGATCAGCGCATATGACCCGAATATGGCTAAGGCTTCTGTATAGGCAGGTGTGAATGTCGCGGCGAGGATGACCGCCAAGCAGACAAGCGCTGCTGGCTTGGACAAGGGAATGTGATCCCGCAGCAAGTAGAGCAACATGCCTGCGCCGTAAAAGCGGAACAACCAGACCATCCAAGCTCCATGATAAGCGGCGCCGCGCTGTTCCAAAGGGTCGCCGATTAGTGGAGCTGCGATCATGGCGCAGATCCAAAGGGCGGCCGTCACGCCGATCTTGAAACGGCCAACGCAGAGCAAGAGTGCACCAAACACATAGCAGGCAACTTCATATTTCAACGTCCACAGGCTGCCATTGACCGCATCTGACCCCGGAAGGCCGTCAAATACGCCCCCGATAGAGTGGTTTCTTGGGATAAGGGCTAGATTGCCTAGGAACCCTAAGGTTTCCGGGCTTTGGAAATAGTCGGGTAGCGGCAAACGGGTCATGACCGGCCCGAAAAAGAGAACGAGTACAAGCACGCACACCCATAAGCCGGGCAGAAGTCGAAGCGCCCGGTTTATTGTGAACTTGATCCAGGATTTGCTCCGCTCAAAACTCATGGAAATGAGGAGCCCGCTCACCACGAAGAAGGCGGCGACGGCACCGCGGCCAATGGTGATCTGGCCATCTGACAGATTGTAGAGCGGCTCTGCGCTCTCCCGGCCGTCCACCAGAACAAAGGCATGGGAGAAAATGACGAACGCTGCAGCGAGCAAACGGATGGTGTCAAAAGCGTTATCCCGCACGCCGGGGCCGCTCAAACAGTCTCCTAATGTTGCCCTTCTCATGTCCGATCCCCTTGTCAGATCTTTAACTTCATTTCTTTGAGGTGAAGCTCCGCTGCCCATGCCTGCGCAAGAGTGCGAACGATGAGCGCGCCGCTGATGGCGACAGCAGCACCAAGTCCGCCATAAGTCGGGACCAGTGCATAGAGCAGGCCCGCTGCCAGCGGCAGGGATGCAATAGCCACCCAGGCGTTGTAATGCCCCTTGTGCGTCATCGTCATCAGCGACCCTGACGGTCCAAAGGCCGCCATCGCGCAGGTGCCGAGCAGCATGACGAGAAATGCGGGCTTTGCCCCCAGAAACTCTTCCCCAAACAGCAGCAGCAGGGGTTCAGCCAGCAGGGCCATAGACAGGAGCATACCGATCGCAAGAAGGAAAGAATGGCGCAAAGAGGTGCGAAACTCCTTATGGAGGTCGGTATAATTTTTGGTTTTATAAAGACCGGCAAATTTGGGCTCATACACGGCTTGAATGGAGGCCCCGAGAAAGGACAGCGGGAGAGCAAGTCGGGCCGCGACGCCAAAAATGCCGACGTCGGTCGGCGTTCCAAACAGGCCGAGCATGACAACCCCCAGCGAGTCATTGCCAAGCGAGGCGATGGTAACAATCCATAGAGGTAGTGCACCCCGGAAAAGGCTGTGCCCATCCTCCGCTGCGCCCGGTTTTCCGCGCGTCAAAAAGGTGACGAAGATCGCCAGCGCAGCAAGGGCCGCAAACTGGGCAAAAATGAAGGCTTTGACAGCGCCGACGTAACTTTGATCGCGTGTCCACAAAACGAAGATGAGTGTGGCGACCAAGGGTACAACCATCGACCCTAAAATGTTGGCCGTTGATTGCTTACCAAGCCCGCGAAGGACAGCGGCGAGTGCAACAGCGCCGCAGCCCGGGGCAATCGCAAGCGCCATCCATTGCAGCGCCAGCCCTGCGCGGTGCTCTCCTTCAAAGGCGCGGGCGATGCTGTCTGAACCCAACCACACGCCGATGGAGAACAGCAGGCCGGCGCCGAGACAGAAGAAGGCCGATCGTCGAGCAAGCGTCCGGATTGTTGACCATGATCCTGTCGCCCGCGCCGCGCCAATTTCTCGCACCGTTGACAAGGTCACGCCGCAGGGCGCTGCGGACTCCGCGATCCGATACACCGAGACTGCAAAAAAGTAGATACCGAGGGCCTCAACGCCCAGCAGTCGGCCCAGGACAACGCTCTGCAGAAACTGCAGGCCCGCCGCGCCTCCCTTGGTCGCAAATGCCGCAGCGACACTGAAAATCCGGGGCGAAACCATCTCGCGCAAGCGCATCAAGCGCCTCATTTGCCAATTCCGTTGCGGAGAAAAGCGTAAGCAGATGCCATGGATTCTGTCTGGTCATTCCCCATGATGCGGCTCTTCGTCATCATGTTCGCTCAATATGGTTTGTTTCAGATGAGAGCGACGCATGGCATTCGGACCGAGGTGCGACAAGGCCTTTAGCGCTGCCCAATGCCAAGATGGACGGGAATTAATGGCGGTGCAATGAAGCATAAATGCGTCGCGGCTAGGACGGATTCCGACAAAAGGGTGGGCAGATGATCCGACAGGCGATGGCCGGCATAGAGGGAATTTGGAAAAGGGCGGGGCAGAGCCTGGTCGCCCCTCCCTTTGTTGCTCTGTCGCCTTTCCGCAGCAAACCTGCGCCCATTTCCAGCTTGCTCCGCAATTCGTTCTTGTTCAGTGGTTGCGTCTTGCTGGGTGTGTTTTACGGATTTTGGGGCACGGTTCTT
>CAJBSR010000118.1 GCA_903958285.1 uncultured Sphingomonadales bacterium | reverse complement strand
TGACCGATGCAGTGGAAATGCCTGTGGCGTAGAGGCCTTCAATTGCAGTTCCATCCTCGCGCAACACGCGGGCATTGTCGTCGGTCACCACGCCGCCATAAGTGCCAACGTCGCCGGGAACGACCTCGACCGCATAAAAGGGGCCTTTGCTGATGCTTCCAAGTGAGGCGTTGTTCGGGTGGTAGGGATCGCCCAGCCAGCGATCATAGGCCCGCTCCCCCCGGTTGAAATCCTCATCCTTGTTGTTTTCTACAAAGCCGTTGAAGCGATCGACCGTTGCACGGAGCGCTGAGGGACCAATGTTTAGCATGCCTGCCAGCTCTTCAATCGTATCGGCCTTTTTAAGATAACCTGAATCATACCAGGCTTGCGGCTTTTTTGTGCTTGGAAATGGCGTTATCAGACCGTAGTTCTTGATGTATTGGCTATCCATGATTGCCCAGCTCGGCACGGCAGGAACCGTCTTGTTGCGCTCAAGCATGCCCTGACAATAGGTCATGTAAGATCCACTTTCGTTCATGTAGCGTACGCCGGTTTGGTCCACGAGTATTGCATGTGGCGCGGCAGTGACGCCTTGCACAACGGGTTTTACCGCATCATTTTCCATGCCTGGCGGGATCGACATCTGGTTGCCGACCATTTCCTCCATTTGCGCGATGGCGGCGCCGTGGCGCATCATCTCCAGGATCATCTCGCCGGTATCGCCTTCGGTCACATTGGTCCATTTGACGCTCGTTCCCGGAATAAATTTGTCGCGCATTTCCTGATTGTGCGCAAAACCGCCGGCGTTCACCAGGACGCCCAATTTCGCCGCTACCCGATATGGCTTGCTGTTTATCATTGCGACAACGCCTTTGACCCTGCCGTCTTCGACAACCAGCTCTTGGACTGCGGAATTGATACGAAATTCGACACGGGCTTTCAACGCCGCCTGAAACATTCGCCCCTGAAGCGCGGCACCTGCAGTGACGTAGTGCTTACCTGTCAGCTTCGCGCCAATTGTCCGCAGCCCAAGTCGCACCGCAATCTTCTTGGCTTCCCAGCTCTTTTTGATGAACCGGAGCTTGAGGAACTCGTCCAGCGTTCCCATCATCGGAATGAAATTTGGACGCAGCTTGGATTTCCATTCGCCAAGCTCATTCACATTGAACAGTTCGGCGACAACCGTGCGGCCTTCTTCCGAACCACCTGGCTGGTTGTCATAATAATCCGGCCAATAAGAGACGCGGTTGAGCTTGATTCCCTGATCAACGAGGAAATCGACCATCTCTGTGCTGTTATCAACATAGGCATCTCGTCGCGCTTTCGTGGCACCTGGTGTGTCATTATGATCGCCAACGACCGAGTCCATATAGGTTATCGACTTTTCCCGGCTGTCCTCGACACCGTCGCGCTTCATGAAGCGGTTGTTGGGTATCCACATGACGCCACCCGAGCGCGCTGTTGTGCCGCCGATCAGGTCGGTTTTTTCGAGGATGAGCACAGACTTGCCAGCCTGTCGCAGCACAAGCGCGGCACACATCGATCCTCCGCCGCTGCCGACGACGACAAAGTCGAATGTTTCGTCATATACCCTCATCGGACAATCCTTCGCAGTTGCGGGTCTAAGCCCTATTTGCTTTCGGGCTTTTCACGCACCAATGTGCGCTTTAGCTGGCGGCTATTGAACAGCCACTTACCGTCGATTTTTTCATATGTCTCATGATAGAAACCAAAGCCGTGGATGAGCAATTCACCGCTTGCAGTATCAAAGATCAAATCCTCCATACCCCAAATGCTTTTGGCGGTTGTTGCTGATTGAAAGGTGATGTCAGGTGTGTGCGAATGATGCACCGATGTTTTGGTTTCATTGAGCAGATCTTTGACATTTGCAATCATCACGTCAGCCGATTCCCACCGTTCATAGCCGTCATTATGCGACACATGATGATCGGCGTGTAGCGAACGGTAAAGTGCCCAGTCCTTGGTATCTACCGCGCGGTCGCGGCGCGATTTCAACAGCTGTATTTCGTTCACAGCCATTAGATATTCGATGTCGGTCATGCCTGTCATGTTGGTCTCTCCTAGATTTGGGGCTCAATTTATTTTGGGCGGAAAGATCGCGCCTTCGGATTTTCGGGTGTGATAGTA
>CAJBSR010000117.1 GCA_903958285.1 uncultured Sphingomonadales bacterium | reverse complement strand
CCCGATTCACCGTAGGATGGATCGGAACGCCCATGACCGCCCGGCAATCGCTGCACCACCTTCGGGAACCGCTGGCGCGATTTCTGGGTGAAACGCGTACGGACGCGGTTTTTATCGGCATGGACGAGAACCAATTCCCCGAACTTCCGGGCAAACGGGTGGCCTGGAGCGAAGCGTCCGAGCAGGAATATCTTCCGAGTCTATCGGTGGGCCTCTGCCCGCTCGACGACACCTCTTGGACGCGTGGAAAAAGTGGCTACAAGATTATCCAGTATATGGCGGCCGGCCGGCCGGCGCTGGCAAGTCCTGTGGGCATTGCCGGCGATATCGTCGAGGACGGTGTGACGGGCTTTCATTGCCGGACGCCGGACGACTGGTATCGGCGGCTGCATCAACTCCACGGAGACACGACGTTGCTGAAAACACTAGGAGCGATGAGCCGCACGCGCGCAGAGACCCGCTACGATACCGCCATCGCCGCTGCACAGCTCGCGGCGGTCTTTAAGGACTGTATGAGTGGCTGAGCTTCCCGTAACGACAGCCCTTCCCGCTGCTTTGCAGCCGCGCTCTTCGCGGCTTCTCGCCTACGCGGCGCTCGGGACGATACCCCTTATCGCCTGGAGCCGTGATATCGCGGTCGCGACTTTGATCTTTGCCTCGCTAGGACTGCTCGTCTGGCAAAGGCCACAGCTTAGCCATTCACGTCTCTGGCGCTCCCCGGCGATCCTGTGCGCCTTCGCTCTTTTGGCGTGGAGCGCGGCGGCAGTGCTGTGGGCGCCCCATCTGCCGTTGGAGACATGGCTGAAGACAGTCACCAATATTGCGCTCGGCCTTTCCCTTGCCGTTGTCCTTGCCAAACAACCGCGCGCGCATATCGATCGCGCCGCCGGCGCCGTCCTGATAAGCGCGCTCGCCCTGATTGCCTTGCTCGCGATTGAACGTATCACCGGCGGATTCTTCGTCGGCCTGCATCGCGAGACCCAAACGGTCTTCCAGCGATTGACCACCCTTTCGGGCGGACTTGTGCTTCTGTGCACGACCTGCTTCGCGGGCGGCCTGCTGCTCTCGCGCATCGTCGGCGCACTGATCGCGATTCCACTCTGGGTCTGCGCTGTGCTTGCGGTGAGTCTCAGCTATCCCACGGACGCCCAAGTGGTCGCGATCTTGGGCGGAGCGCTTGTATTCGTCATCGTTCTGATGGGCGGACGCGCGTCAGCGGTCGTCCTGATGACACTGCTGGTTCTTGGTATGCTGGGATGGGGGTTTGCGGCAGAACAGGCTGCGGAGGCCGGTCTGCATCGTTGGCTGATGGCCAACGTGGACCCGAACTGGGGCTATCGGGTCGAGATTTGGCGATATGTGAACGAGCTGATTCACGCCCGCCTCTGGCAAGGCTACGGCTTTGACGCATCGCGCGTGGTCGGCCAGTCGGCAAGCTTGATGCCCTCGTTCGAAGGCAAAACATCGTTCTTGCACCCGCATAACGGGATACTGCAGCTATGGCTGGAACTCGGCCTTGTCGGCGTCGCGCTT
>CAJBSR010000116.1 GCA_903958285.1 uncultured Sphingomonadales bacterium | reverse complement strand
GGCAAAGGTATCCCCCGGCATCAGGCTGGCGGCAAAATACTCATCCAGTTGCCCAAGGCGTCGCCCGTTCTTGAAGCGGACATCCAGCATCGGCGTGTCCACGATGATCCCGGCATTGAGCCGATGCTGCGCGATGAACTGCGGATGCGTAACCCGCCACAGCCCGTCCTTGCCTTTGGTCAGGCGGCGGAACCGGTCATAGGCGCGCAGCGCGTATCCGCCGGTTGCGATGAAATCCAGCAGGCGAGCGAACATCTCCGGCGTCAGGTCCGCATATTGATGCGCGCTGCGGATTTCGGCCAGCAGCTGTGCCTCGTCAAACGCATCGGCACAGGCGCACGCCATGATGTGTTGAGCCAGCACATCGAGGCCGCCCGCCCGGAAGGGCTCGCCATCCAGAACGCCTTCTTGAATGGCATCATATGCCGCCAATGCTTCCAGATATTCAAAGCGGTTCCCGGGCACGAGGATCGCTTCGGACGGTTCATCGAGCCGATGGTTGGCGCGGCCGATCCGTTGCAAGAGGCGCGAAGAGCCCTTGGGCGCCCCCATCTGGATCACGCAATCGACATTGCCCCAGTCCACCCCCAGATCGAGGCTGGCGGTCGCCACCAGTGCGCGGATGCGGCCCTCCGCCATCGCATTTTCCACCTTGCGCCGCGCTTCAATGTCGAGGCTGCCATGGTGGATACCGATGGGGAGCTTCAGTTCATTGGCGTTCCAGAGTTCCTGAAAGATCAGCTCGCACAGGCCGCGCGTGTTGCAGAACACGATGGTCGTCTGGTGCGTCTCGATCTCGGCCATCACCTGCGGCGTCGCATAGGCGCCCGAATGCCCGGCCCAGGGCACGCGGCCTTCCGGCAGCAGAATGGCGAGATCGGGCGGCGCTCCCGGATCGCCCAGAACAAGCCGGACAGCGCCGCCGGACGGGGCCAGCCACGCGCGATACTCGTCCGGGTCCGCCACAGTCGCGGAGAGGGCGGCCCGCCGCATCTGCGGGGCAATGGCCTGCAGCCTTGAGAGCGAGAGGTTGAGCAAATCCCCACGCTTCGTCGTCGCAAAGGCGTGGATCTCATCGATTACGATCCGCTTCAGGCCGGCGAACATCTGGAAACTGTCGGGGTAGGACAGAAGCAGGCTCAGACTCTCCGGTGTCGTCAGCAAGATATGCGGCGGCTTCGCGCGCTGCCGCGCCTTGCGGTCGGACGGCGTGTCGCCGGTGCGCGTCTCAACCCCGATGTCGAGGTCCATTTCCTCAATGGGTTTCAACAGGTTGCGCCGCACATCGACCGCGAGCGCCTTCAAGGGCGAGATGTAGAGCGTGTGCAGGCCATCCATCGGATGCTCGATCAGATCGGCAAGCGTCGCCAAAAACCCAGCCAGCGTCTTGCCCGCCCCCGTAGGTGCCACGAGCAAGGCGTGCTCCCTCGCCCGCGCAGCCTCAAGCATCTCCAGCTGGTAGCGGCGCGGCTGCCAGCCTCGGCTTTCAAACCAGTTTTGCAAAAGGGGCGGAAGCGATGTCACGCCCCCCTATGCACCGCGTTCACGCTTTTGCTCCAGTGTGATTTGAAACGGGACAGTCCCGAACTTTACCAATGTTTCATGAGGATGCGGCCAACGATTATGATAATCCGCGCAAAATCGTCGCAAATCCGGAGCTGCACATGATTGCCACCATCAAAACCCAACTGCGCCAGATGCGGCGCGAAGGCAAAGCGGTCGGCCTCATCAATGCGATTGCCTATGGCAATTACCAGATGAAAAACTTCAAGGACTGGATGAACGCCGGAACGATGAAGAAGCTCTTGGATCAGCGGGCTTTTTCACCTGAGACGGACAAGCTCGTCCAATTCACCATGACCGAAAGCGGCGGCGCCATCCGCCCGTTGCAGAACCCTTGGGAAATTAGCGAGTTGATGAAGCGCGTCCGCGAAAAGCAGCCGCGCGTCATCGTGGAGATCGGCACGGCCAAGGGCGGCACGCTCTTCCTCTTCTGCCAGCATGCGGCCGACGATGTGACGATCATCAGCCTCGACCTGCCCTTCGGCCGCAACGGCGGTGGATACCCGAAATGGAAGGAAAAGCTCTACGCCAAATTCGCCAAGCCCGGCCAGACGCTCCACCTGATGCGCGCCAACTCCCACCTCGACGAAACCCGCACCCGCATTGAAGCACTGCTGAAAGGCCGCAAGATCGACGTGCTGATGATCGACGCCGACCACTCATACGAAGGCGTGAAGCGCGATTATGACCTCTATTCACCTTTGCTCGCCCAAGACGGCTTCATCGCGATGCACGACGTAATCCTGAACCGTTTCGATCCGGAGATCGAAGTGCACAAGTTCTGGGACGAACTGAAGGCGACCGAGAAGACCGAGGAACTGGTCCATAATTATGGGCAGGGGAATCTGGGGATCGGAATTGTTCGGCGGTGAGCGCGCGGCGGGGTAAACTGAGAAGCTCGACTGAATTCTGGACAACCGAAAGCTTCCAGAAACGACGCCATTGCGGACGATGGTGACCACCGATAGGATTGCGGAATGACCAAACCTCATCGCGCCAGAAATGATAATCTTTCGTAAGCTGCTGGGCATTTCTCTAGCGGCGCTGACACTTCCAATTGCACTAGTCGTGGCGCTTGTAGCGATGCCTTTTAATCGTCCGATACGTCGCACACCCGACGATGTAGTGCTTTACCTACGCAATTTTATTGAGGGCACTGGAGACAAATGGGATTGGGATGATTTCGTTTCCATCAAGATTGATGACCCACGCCTAGAAGACATTAGAGCACGAGCGAGCGCGTTCCCGGACATTGATGATGAAACTCTGCTTGGCTTGCTGCGAGAGGCAGAGTCGCTTGCGTCCACTTTTCGCTGAGTGCCCGCTTACTCTAACACTTCGCCCAGCCGGGTGCTTCACAGCAGAACTCAAAACGCAAAACACTGAATCAACAAGCCTCCTCCCTCAGTGCCCCACGCTCTCCCCGAGCTCCAAGCCTGACGAAGCCAATTGCGCATCAATCTGCGCAAGCAGCCGGTCCAACCCCGCCTGATCTTTTGCCTCAGCGCGCGCGACGAGTTCCGGACCAGT
>CAJBSR010000115.1 GCA_903958285.1 uncultured Sphingomonadales bacterium | reverse complement strand
TGCCAGGTGCCTTCGGGCAGTTTGGAGGCTACAAGGTCTTTCAGGACATCCAGGCCGTCGCCGGTTTCCGCGCTCACCATCAGCACATCGGTGAACTCGATCTGCGCCGTCAGCCGTTCGACATGAACGAGCAGCTTTTCCTTCACCGCGATGTCAACCTTGTTGAGGACGAGGATTTTGGGTTCTGGGCGTGATTGTAGGCCTTCCACAATGCGCGCAACCTTTGGGCCGAGGCCGCCCTTGGCATCAACAACGAACAGGATGACATCGGCATCCTGCGTGCCGCCCCAGGCCGCCTGAACCATCGCGCGGTCCAACCTGCGGTGCGGTTCAAAGATACCCGGCGTGTCGACCAGCATCATCTGTGTCTCACCGTGCATAGCGATACCCATCAGGCGCACGCGGGTCGTCTGCGCCTTGGGGCTGACGATGGCTACTTTCTGGCCGACCAGCGCATTGACCAGCGTCGACTTGCCAGCATTTGGTGCGCCGACAATCGCGACGAGTCCGCATTTCTGCGTCATTTCTTCAACCTTTCGAGCAGCGCTGCTGCCGCCTGCGTTTCCGCATCTTGTTTCGATTTGCCCTCAGCCGTGGCATCGCCAGCCGACCCGAGCGAGACTTTTACCTTAAAGCGCGGGGCATGGTGTGGCCCGGAACGCTCAACGATTTCATAGATGGGTGTACGCCGGTTGTGCGCCGCTGCCCATTCCTGCAATTCTGATTTGGGATGACGTGGCGCCGAACGCTGAACATTAAGCAGCGGTTCCCACTGCGAACGGATGAAAGCTGCCGCAGCCTCAAGCCCATGTTCGAGATAGACCGCGCCGATCAGCGCTTCAACGACATCGCCCAACACATTGTCGCTGTCATAAGCTCCATCATCCAACGCCTGTTTGCCGAGCCGCATGCGCGACGACAGATTGATCGTCCGGCCCACCTCAGCGCAGGTTTCCCCTGAGACAAGGGTGTTGAAGCGTTGAGAAAGCTGGCCTTCGGCATCATTAGGAAAGCGACTATAGATCCATTGGGCCACAACAAGGCCAAGCACACGGTCGCCCAGAAACTCGAGCCGCTCATAGGTGTCTGACCCGTGGCTGCCATGTGTCAGAGCACGTTCGTATAGTGAAACTTCTTTGGGCGTGACGCCGAAAACGTCCTTCACCCATGCCGAAAGACTGCTCAAAACGTCTCGCCTATCCGGTTCCATCGGGCAGCGGTGAACCACGTCCAAGGCAGGAACCAGTTGGCAGACCCATCGGTGGAGAAGACCCCAATCATTGCGCGGCCAACCAAATTTTCAGTCGGCACAATGCCGATGCCGCCTCCTTCTTGCGCAGGAAAGCGGCTGTCGAGGCTGTTGTCGCGGTTGTCGCCCATCATAAACAGATGGTCTTCGGGCACCGTGTAAATCTCAGTCGAATCCGCCGGTCCATTGGGGATGAGGTCAAGGACATAATAGCTGCGCCCATTGGGGAGCGTTTCGCGATACCGGGGATAGGAACAGACCGGCGTGCCGTCTGCGGCAACCTTGGAATACTCCGGCGCGAAGCACTGCATATAGGGCGTCTGACGTTCCACCATATCGGCCACGCGGACCTTAGGAACCGGCTTGTCATTGATGAACAACTGGCCCTGACGCATCTGGATCATATCACCCGGCAGACCGATGACCCGCTTGATATAGTCAACTTGATTGCCCGGCGGCGCCTTAAACACAGTGACATCGCCACGTTCTGGCAAGCTTCCGAAAATGCGGCCTTCAAACAGCGGCAGGCCAAAGGGCAGCGAGTAGCGGGAATAGCCATAGTTCCATTTGGTGACGATGAGGTAGTCACCGATCAGCAGACGCGGCAGCATGGATTCCGAAGGGATGCTGAACGGCGCCATGATGAAGCTACGCAGGATGAACACGAAGATCGCGAGTTTGGCCAAAAAGACCATGAACTCGCGCGTCTCGGACGGTTTGTCAGCTTTGACGCTGGCGTCACCTTTCGGCGTCGCATCGATCTGTGTATCGCTCATCCGCACGCTGTGATGGGGCAGCGGCGAGCCGTCAAGTCAGGCGGCATATCATCAGGAGAAGTCATGTCCGGTTTGCGCGAACGTTTCGGGTTT
>CAJBSR010000114.1 GCA_903958285.1 uncultured Sphingomonadales bacterium | reverse complement strand
CTTCGTCATAGCTGAGACGGCTTGAACGAAGGCGATATGGCGCGGCCTAGCTAAGTGCCGCGCTCCATTCGTCAGCCTTAAATCCGATCAGCAAGCCACCGGGATGTTCCACAATCGGCCGTTTAATCATTGATGGCTGGGCCAGCATCAGCGCAATGGCTTTGGTCTGGTTAAGATTGGTCTTGTCGCTGTCTGACAGCTTCTTGAAGGTCGTCCCCGCTTTGTTGAGGACCTTCTCCCAGCCCAGCGCATCGCACCAGCGCGACAGATGCGCTTCATCGACCCACGATTTTTTAAAGTCGTGGAAATCATGCTCCAGACCTTTGGTGGTCAACCATGTGCGGGCCTTCTTGACGGTGTCGCAATTGGGAATTCCGTAGAGTGTAATTGGCATATCGCCCCTTCACATGGGTTTCATGAGTAAACTGATCCGCAGACCCTAGCTGGTGGTCGGAACATTTACATCCAGATTCGGCCCAGCCCCCCTCTCGCGCCCGATCTGCGCGGGGACACCTGCCCTGCGATACCAGTCGTTAAGAAGAAGCGCGCTAAAGAAACCATATTGGCTTTATTCTTCCAGGTAGAGAGCGTGCCCGATCTAAATCCTCTGCTGGCGATGCCCGTTCTGCCCGTGCTGGTTGCGCTCGCGGCGTCAGCTCTCGTCCAGTTCAGCAAAAAGGGCCCGGTTCCCGAAGGCGCAGTATCCAACACCCTTGTTTCCATTGGCCTTTGGTTCATTGGCCCGATTCTGTTCGCCGGATATGTGGATGAGATCCTCGCCGCTGTCCGGGGCGCCTATGACAGCCTTGGCATCCCGCGACTGCCCGCCTCCGTTTGGGCTGGTATGCCTGTCACGCTGGTGATGCTGATCACGCTCACCTGCCACGACTTTTGCGATTACTGGAACCACCGCTTCATGCATTTGCGCTGGGCGTTTCCCGTCCATGCCGTCCACCATTCGGACACGCATGTCGATGGCCTCACGACATTTCGAGCGCATGGCCTCGAAAAGGTCGTGATGCAGACGTCTTACATTCTCCTCATATCTTGGATGAATGTGCCTGCCCTGCCCGCCGTTGGCCTTTGGTTCTTGGTGACGTTGCACAATTGCTACGTCCATCTGGACCTCGATTGGACCCACGGGCCCTTCCGCCACATCCTCGCCTCCCCGCGCTTCCACCGCTGGCACCATGCCGATGTGCCCATCGCCTATGGAAAGAACCTCGCCAATATCCTGCCGATCTGGGACGTGATGTTTGGCACCTATATCAATCCCGGCCCCTGCACCGCGCCCATGGGATCGCGGGAGATGGACATTCCTTCCACCAACCTCCCAAGGCTCTTGATCTGGCCAGTGATCGGCTGGGTGCGGTTGATCCGGGAGACGATAGGAACCGAACCCGGCGCACAAGCAGGGGCGCAAGCGCGCTAGTCACTCATCTTGCCGACGCCCCTGCCCGGTGGCGCCTTCCTTCAGCCTGAAGCGCCCGCTATAAGCGATGCCATGGCCGCGAAAGCACTTCTCATCCTCACCACGGGTGGAACCATCGACAAAAACTATTTCGATGCCCTGTCGGAATATCAGATCGTCGATAGCGGCATTCCCGCCCTTCTAAACGAGGCGCGCGTTACCCTGCCCTATCGGCTGATCGAACTGATGCGGAAAGACAGCCTTGAACTGACCGACGCTGACCGCAGTGCCATTGCCAGGGCGGCGAAAAACTCCCCCGAAACGCGCATCGTCATCACACATGGCACCGACACCATGACAGAGACCGCAAAGGTCCTTTCTGCAGAAGTGCCGGGCAAGACCATTGTCCTCACCGGCGCGCTTTCCCCAGCCCGATTTGCGGAGACCGACGCCCCGTTCAACCTCGGCATGGCCTGCGCCACCGCCCAAGTGGCCGCCACAGGCGTCTGGATCGTAATGAGCGGACAGGTGTTCGACGGACTGAAGGTCCGGAAAGACAGAGCCGCTGGGCGGTTTGTAGAGATTTGAACGAGGCGTAACTTCAGGAGCGAGCAAAGCTCTGCCTCAGCGTGTCGCGCCGCGACTTAGAAACCAGCGTGTGCCTATGGCCCTCACCGTTCAGCTTATTCCGCTAGAGCGGCCGCCCGCGTGTCATTGAGACAAATGCGTCCCGATCACCAAAACTCACCACTTGCAGCGTCGCCGGAAATAAGTGAAACGTGTGATACTTTTGGGAAGAGCCGATTCTAGTGGCGATTGGTCTTGTTGCAGAATTCGGTGGGGAGCCTTCATTCAGGCCTGCACAAAGGCTAGCGCTGCAGAACGGCAAAAGGGACGAGCATGACAATCGATAGCGCCGCCGCCAATCCTCGTGATCTTATCGACAACTCCCCCATGCGCGGGCGTCAGTTCCTGATCATTGGCATCTGCATCCTACTGAATGCGATTGATGGCTTCGACGTCATGTCGATCAGCTTTGCTGCCCCTGGCATTGCCCGGGACTGGGGCATTGGCGCAGCAGCCATCGGCGTTGTCTTGTCGATGGAACTGATCGGCATGGCCTTTGGTTCGATCTTTCTCGGCAACATGGCTGATCTCGCTGGACGCAGGCCCACGGCAATCCTGTGCCTTGTGCTGATGGCCTCTGGTATGTTTGCCTCTGCAATTGCAGAAAACGTCACTCAGTTGAGCGCTTTTCGGTTTCTGACGGGCCTCGGAATCGGAGGAATGTTAGCCGCTGCCAATGCGCTGGTCGCAGAGTTCTCCAACAATCGTTGGCGCGGCACAGCCGTTGCCCTGATGGGGGCAGGCTTCCCACTCGGGGGGATTATTGGTGGGACCATATCAGCAGAAGTCCTCGCCAGCGCCACCGGGACATGGCGTGATGTGTTTATGCTGGGGGCGATCGGCACGACGCTGGCCCTGCCGCTCGTCTACTTCCTTGTTCCCGAATCGGTCGGCTACCTCATTCAGAAGCGCGATGATCAATCACTTGCGAAGGTCAACCGCACCTTGCGCTTTATTGGGCTCTCGTCGGTCACCGCGATTGCCCCTGAGGAGCCGGGCCAACAGGCCGTCGCACGCGGCTGGAGCGCTCTGTTTTCCAAGGCGGTCCTCCCGATTACCATCCTGTTGACCTGCGGCTATTTCCTGCACGTCGTCTCAAGCTACTTCTTTGTAAAATGGGTGCCG
>CAJBSR010000113.1 GCA_903958285.1 uncultured Sphingomonadales bacterium | reverse complement strand
CTGCGTCCGTACTGATCTCCAGCAGCAGCTTGAACCGATCGCTTCCCCCGAGACGCGGCGCCTGCGGGAGTGGCGCCAGGGTCTTGTCCTGCGCGACCAGCCCCAGGCAAAGCAGCGTCACCGAGGATTTCGGCCGCGCGGCCACAGCGAACTGGGTTGGCGTACCCAGTCCCACATAGCTCTTGCGCGGCATGATCTGCAGGTTTGGCACATCTGTCGAGAGAGCAGAAAAGATCCGTTGGAACAGGGCGCCACCGCGTTCGCCCAGCACCGCTGCGACGGGATCTTCCTCCGGGTCGGACCGCCCCTTGTCTTTCCATTTGCGGACGATGATCTGCGCCGTGACATGACCCAGGCCGTGCTCGACCTTCAGCCATGCGACGGCGGCCGCGGGCCTGGCAAAGGGTGGTGCGCCTTCCAGCACCCCAATCCAGTGATCGATGTCCTTGCCCGTCCTTGCCGCAAGGTTTGCGAGGACGGCAGCATCCATTTCCGCGGGTGTCACCGCCATTTTACCCCCTCAGGACGGTTGCCGTGTCGCAAGGTGCCGCGGCAGTTTACTGCCAAGCAGGTCCTTCCACCCTAAGCCAAGCGCGATGCGCGGGATCGCATTGGAAAGACCGGTGAAGCCCGTGTGACGCAAGGTGATACGGGTGCCCGTGTCTGTCTGCATCAGGTCGAAACTCGCCCGCGTGTCGAGTGGACCGCCCTTCCAGCAAATGACGAGCCGCTTGGGCGGCGACAGCTCCAGCACTTCACACTTCACGATGCCATCGAAACCCGGAGCAGGTTTCGTCTGGAACGTGAAACGGTGGCCTATCTCTGCCCGGAATTCATTCGGCATGAGCCAGGCGCCAAGCTGCGCAGGATCGGTCAAGGCATGCCAGACCATCTCGGCCGGGAAGCTCAGATCACGGGTGATCTCGATATCCTTCATGACAGAGGGTCCTCAGGTCTTCATCTGCGAAAGATGGTCCTCGAGGGCGTCGAGACGCTCGCTCCAGAACACTTCGTACTTGGCGATCCAGTCGACGACACTTCGCAGGTCTGCGGCGCGCACATTGTAGAAGGTGCGCCTGCCTTCCGCGCGCGCATCGACAAGTCCCGCAAGACGCAGGACCTGCATGTGTTGCGAAACAGAGGGCTGAGCGATGCCCAATTCATCGGCAAGAAACCCGACAGTACGCTCTTCCGTCAGCATCAGATCGAGCATCTTCCGTCGGTTTGGGTCCGCAATCGCCCGGAATGGATCTTGGTTCAGGGAAACATGCGTCATGGGACCTGCACCCGCGTTGTCACAGTAACAATATAGGTGATTACCTATGTTGTCAACCGCGGCGACGCATGGCTCTGACCGCCGCAGTGTCAGGCGGGGGGGCTTTGGACGGCGGGCTCCTCGGACGGGTCAGGGGCGGAAAGCAGCACTAGGGGGATGCCGGACCGGCAATATGGACACAGCGAAGGAATGCGCGCGGCGAAGCACGATTTTCGATCCCGGTGGCAATCGAATGATTGGCGGAGAGACAGGGACTCTCGGATAAATAACAAAATATAGCAAAAACAAATAGATAGTCAATAATAAGCGCATAAATAGGTTCCAAATTAGGTTCCATTTTGACTGGATGCCTTGGGTGGTTGGAG
>CAJBSR010000112.1 GCA_903958285.1 uncultured Sphingomonadales bacterium | reverse complement strand
CGGCTATATGGTCGGCACGGTCCTCTGACCAAGTTCATCAACAACTCCGCACCTTGAACCAATCCCTATTCCCGCTGGCAATCACATTGGGGAAACTGAAGTCCGTCGTGCAAGCCCAAACCGTGACGGCCGATTTCCTTTTGCAGACGCCAGATGACGCCGCGGTGCAGTTATGCCTCAGCAAAGCAAAGGAGCAGAAACTGGCAGCAGCCGCTCTAGCCGCCGCCGCCAAACGGTATGGCGCGCATGGGTATAAAATCGCTGTGATGGAAAGAAACAAGCTGGCCTTAGCAAGGCTGGAACCAATGCTTCTTGAGCTTGAATACCAGGGGAACAGACTTTCACAAATGACGCTGGCTGGCTGCGCCTTCAACGCAGATGCGGCTCAAATGGGCGCTGCCAAATTACAAGCTCAAGACGTTTACCGTCATGCCGATCGCATTTCCAAAGAGATTGATGCTTTTGTGGCGGAAAGTGCGCAAATCGTCGCAGACAACCAAGAAACCGCCCTGAAAGCCACCATTCTAATGATCGGGTCGGCGGGCCTTGTAGGTTTGATGCTGGCTTGGCTTATTTCACGCGGCCTAACTCGTCCTATCATCCGACTGCAGGCCGGCGCCCGCGCCGTCGGAGCCGGCCGGCTTGAGGAGGCGCATGTGCCTGTGACATCTCGGGACGAAATCGGAGACGTCACACATGCATTTAACGCAATGATCTTGGACTTGCGTGAGAAGGACCGGATTAAGGAAACATTCGGACAATATGTGGACCCCAGAATTGTAGCCGACCTCATCGGTGGAGGCGCCCATTCTTCAACCGGAGAGAAGCAGATTGCGACACTGTTTTTCTCAGATATCGTCGGTTTCTCGTCCATAGCTGAGCGCCTCGCACCAAGCACTCTTGTCGATCTGGTCAATGCCTATTTCTCTGAAATGTCGCAGCCCATCCGCAACCACTCAGGGATCATCGATAAGTATATCGGCGACGCTGTCATGGCCTTTTGGGTTCCGCCATTTGTCGATGCCACACGCCAAGCGGAACTGGCTTGTCGGGCGGCGCTAGACCAGTTTTCAAGGCTGGAAGCCTTTCGCCTGCGGGTCCCGGATATCATCGGATTGCGCCGTGATGTTCCGCTGATCGATTTTCGCGTTGGGCTTTCTACCGGCGAGGTTGTTGTTGGTAGTGTCGGTTCTGAAACGGCGCGAAGCTTCACCGTGATGGGCGATACGGTAAATCAGGCATCGCGCCTAGAGGCGGTCAACAAAGTCTATGGCACCCGCTTGATCATTGACCATGAGACATTCAGCCGCGCCGGAAAATCCTTCGAAACGCGGCAGATCGACGAAATTCAAGTCGTTGGCCGGCTAGAACTGGTGCGCATCTATGAGCTCGTTGCCCTTGCGGGCGAACTGGAGTCAGATCGCCGCCGTGGCTTCGATCTATATGAAGAAGGCTTGGAATTTTACCGGGCCGCAAAATGGGGAGCGGCGGAAAAGGCTTTGCGTGCAGCGCTCGAACTTATGCCCTGTGATGGCCCGACCCAGACTCTCCTCACCCGTATGGCGCAGTTTCAGCTAAATGAACCCAAGGATTGGTCCGGCGTTTGGTCACTGACGTCCAAATGAGGCTTGATCGTTGATCAAAACCTTGCGCCGCGGACCACATCCACCGCGCTGAGGAACAACACAAGGCCGTGACTGTCGAGCAAGGGCGCCAGTTGTTCCACCAAACGGTCGGTCTTCTCCTCCGACGCCACGGTTAAAAAGATAAGCTTGGCCTGAGCCCCGCTAATCTCCTCATCCGTCCAGACGCCATTATGGCCCGCGCCGCCGAGAACCGGCAAAAGGCTGTAGCTTGTGATACCAGAATTGCGCGCAAGTTCAGCAAGAAGGGGTGCCAAAGGGCGGTCAACCAAAACTTCAATTCTACGGCGTTGGACGACATTCAAACTCATGCGCCAATCCTTGTGGCCAATGCGATGTAAAGGGGAATACCAAAGGTCACATTGAACGGAAAGGTCACAGCGAGGGCCATGCCCAGCGAGAGACCGGGATCTGCCTGAGGCAGGGACATGCGCATCACGGCGGGTACCGCAATATAAGAGGCGCTTGCTGCGAGAATGCCGAGCACAGCTGCCGTCGGCACATCAAGTCCGATGACCGTCCCGAGCGAGACACCGATCACGCCCTGAAGAACCGGCAGTGCAATGCCAAGACCGATGAGACGCCAGGTCAGATTTCGTGTCTCTCGCAAGCGCCTTGCCGCAATCAGCCCCATGTCGAGCAGGAACAGGCAAAGGATACCCCGAAACCCGGCATCAAAGACGGGAAGCACCGGTGCCGCACCTTCCTTGCCCACAGCCAGACCGATCGCGAAACTGCCGAGTAGAAGAACCACAGAGCCGTTTAAAAGACTTTCATGCCACATGGCAGATTTCGGCATAGACGGCCCGGAGGCGAGCGTGCTTCGGGCCAGCATTAGTCCGATGATGATGGCGGGTGTCTCCATCGCGGCCATCACTGCGACCATATAGCCCGCAGGCGGCATGGACAGCGCGTTGAGAATTTCAGAACCCGTGACGAAGGTGACAACACTCACCGATCCATAATGCGCGGCAATCGCTGCGGCATTCGTTCGATCAACACCGCCGACGCGTTGGAGCATTGCAAATGCGGGAACCGGCAAAAGCAGGCTCAGGCCGACCCCTGCGAGCAATGCAATCGCGAATTGGGATGAGAGACCGGCCTCAGCGACGCTGATGCCACCCTTCAGGCCGATGGCGGCCATTAGATAGATGGACATCGCCTTGCCCATCGCATCCGGAACGTTGAGGTCCGACCGCACAAGCCCGGCAAATCCGCCGAGGATGAAAAAGAGGATCATGGGCGACAGGAGCGCGCTGATCCCGACGTCAATGGCCACGCTTCAATTCCCCCACCTTGTTACTTTGTGTCTTTAGAACCGGGCTGACAGCGAGACATTCGCGATGTGGTGGACACGGTCTAGGCCGCGCGTGACAACCCATTGGTTGATATAGCCCGGCTCAAGCGTAACGGCCTTGCTCACAGGAACTGCCACCCCAACCGAATTACGCCAGCGGTCAAGTCCGCTGCGCTGTCCCCAGCTGGTATCATCCAGCGAGAGAAAGGCTTCGCTCCACACAACAGCGCGTGTTTTGCCGGTTAAAGGGGCCGTTGCCCGAAGTTGCTGCCGCAACCGCCAGCCCATGTCGTCCCGCCCTTCAAACCATCGCTGCTCAAGCCGGGTTCGGCCCGTGACCGTGAGGCCACTTCCGTTGCCGGCAACCCTGAAGGACAATTGCTGCCAGAAGCGGTGTTCATCCGAACTGGCCGGCCCGACCGGGTCTGTGGCAATATAACCGTAGCCGACACTGGCAATCGTGTTCTTCCCCAGCCGGTATCCAATACTGGGGCGCAGGATTGACTGCCCAAGCCGCGAGGCGTCGTCTGTCAGGCGTGCGACGCCTTCCATCGTTATGACCACGTCCTTGCTGACATCAACATTCACAATCACTGCGCCCCATAAATGGGCATCCTCTTCCGCAGCATGGAGTGGCGTACCGGCCATAATGGCGAGTGCGACCAACGGCGTGTAGCGGATCATAAGAGGTACCTTTCAGTTCAATTAGAAGCGGTAAGCGAGACCGGCGCTCAACACCCAGGGATCGAGCTTATGGCGCGTTTCAAGAACCGTCGTCGTGCCCGCACGGAACACTGCCGTCGTGTCTACGAAATAGCGCTTTGCATCGATGCTGAGGCCCAGCCCACGATCATTGAGCTTAATGTCCGTCCCCGCCTGTAAGGCAAAGCCGAAATCATCCTTAAGATTGACGGCGGTGGCACCAAGCGTCCTCGCCGTTGCGCCAACACCTTCGCTGAAGATGAAGAAGCGCGTCGGGCCTGCGCCAACATAAGGCTTAATCGCCGAGCCGTTGGCCAGATGATACTTCACCGTGACCGTCGCCGGAAGGATGATCGCGTTGTTGACCAGCTTTGCGCCCGACAGGCTTCCAGCCCCGTTCACATCGTGCGGCGTGATGCAGCAGATTGTTTCAATCGAAAGGTTGGGGCTGAGGAAATACTCGGCCGCAATCGTGGGCACAAAGCTGTTGCTGGCCTGCGACTGCGCACGCGCGGGGAGCCCGATGCGATCGGTCCGAACATCCGTGATCTTACCGTCCGGCAAAACCGCCGTCCCGAAAAGCTTAACCTGAATTTTGCCTTCAACAGGCTCTGCGGATGCGACCGATGCCGTTGCAGCCAAAAGCGACGCGAGGGCAAATTTGATGGGAAGAGATCGG
>CAJBSR010000111.1 GCA_903958285.1 uncultured Sphingomonadales bacterium | reverse complement strand
GGCTACTCCAACAAGGTGTTGGAGATGGTGCGCGTGGTCGCAGGGCGCTAAAGCTTCACCCGCGGTCAGGCGCCAAAGCGGATGTTTCGTTCGCGCACCAGGGTCCTCAGGCCTTGGCGCTGCGACGAGATAAAGGCTTCGAAGTCGCTGGGGCCTTGTGTCATGGCGTTGATGCCCAGATCGCGCAAGGTTGCGACCACCTCGGGCTTGGCGCCAATCAGGGCGATCTCTTCGCTCAGTCTTGCGATGGCGGCCTGCGGGGTTGCGCGAGGCGCAAAGATCCCGTGCCAGGACATAAATCGAAATCCGGGAACGGCCGCCTCGGATAAGGCCGGCATGGTTGGAAACGCAGGGGATCGATCACCCGTCACCCCCAGAAGCGTGAGCTTGCCGGACTTGACCATTGAGGCGGAGCCCCCATCGATCATGCAGTCCACCTGACCCCCGACCAGGTCGACGATCGCCGGACCGCTGCCCTTGTAAGGCACATGCAGCAGGTCGACGCCAGCTGCTGCCTTGAGTGCTTCCATCGCGAAGCGGCTCGGTGTGCCGCCGCCGGCGGACGCGTAGGTCAGTTTGCCGGGGTTTGCCCGCGCGTGCGCCAGGAATTCCGAGGCATTACTGAAGCCCAGTTTCGGGTGAGTCAAGAGCAGCAGCGATACCGACGTGAGGCGGGAGATCGCCGCAAAATCGCGCTGTGGGTCGTACGACACTGTGGGTTCGGCGATGGGCGTAGTGACCTGCGTGCCGATATCACCGAGCAGCAGGCTGTGGCCGTCGGGCTCTTCGCGGGCGGCATAGGCCATCCCGATGGCGCCCGCAGCGCCAACCCGGTTCTCGATCACCACCGGTATACCGAGGGACTGGCTCAGATGCTTTCCGAAGAGCCGCCCCATCAAGTCCGCATTGCCGCCCGGCGGGAAGGTCACGATGATCTTGATCGGCTTGGTGGGCTGCCATTTCGACGAGGCCCTCGTGTTGGTCGTGGCCAGAAGGGCCGCGCCTGCACCGAGCAAGACGGCGCGCCTTTGAAAGTCCGGTTGCGTTTTCATACTTCGTCCCATGAGGTTACGGTGTCACTCTTGACGCGCAGGAGCAAAGTCTTTTCTTGCTCCGAAATCCGGGTGGCTAGTTCGATCACTTCACCCGCGCGGGGCCCAGGGATCACCACGACACCGCTTTCGTCGGCCACGATGTAATCGTCCCGGCTGATACGGACGTTTCCGATCGTGATCGGCTGGTTGATCGAGCCGAAGGTGAAGTCGTTGCGGCTGCGTCGAGGACACACGCCAACCGCCCAGACCGGGTAACCGACTTCCCGGATCTCCTCGACGTCCCTACATGTGCCCCACATGATGGTGCCGCGCACGCCACGGCGTTGCGCCAGCCGCGAGGCCAGGCCGCCCCAGGCGGAGGCGTGGTTGGCACCTTGCAGGTCCATGATCACGACATCGCCGTCGGCCATGATCTGCAGGACTTGCTCCAGCGGTTTGCCCACTCCGCCGCCAAAACGGTAGGCCGCCGGGTCGCCCGATTTGGGTACCAGGTGCACGGGCAGCGCACGGCCTGCAATCCGCCCCTGCCCCACGCGTTGCGCCGACAGCCCGGTGAGGACCCCATGGATACCGAGTTCGTCCAAGGTGTCGGACAACTCGGAAGTCGCGAATTCAGAAAGTCGTGCGCAGATGTCTTGCATGCGGTTTTCCTCGGTTACTTGAACGTCTTCTCGTCGATTTGATGGGCCCGCATGAATTCCCAGTCGTAGGTGACGCCCCAACCGGGTCCGGTTGGAACATCGACCATGCCATCGGCGTCCACG
>CAJBSR010000110.1 GCA_903958285.1 uncultured Sphingomonadales bacterium | reverse complement strand
TTTTACTGCGCGAAATGCCAGCGCTGATGGTTGACCTGCCCGATAGACCCCGATAAAGGGCCGCCTTCACGCAGGTGCGGATGATTCCGCGCCGCTTTTGTTTCGGACAGATTTGAGGTCATACGATATGGCGAATACGCCGCAAGCCAAGAAGCGCATCCGTCGCAACGCTCGTCGTGCGGTGGTCAACCATAACCGTATCAGCCGCATCCGCACCTTCGTAAAGAAGGTTGAAGCGGCGATTGAAGCTGGAGACAAGACCGAAGCCGCAACCGCGCTTCAGGCCGCCCAGCCGGAAATGGCGCGTGGCATTGCAACGGGTGTTCTCCACAAGAATACGGTCGCACGGAAGTTTTCGCGCTTGACCAAGAAGGTTGCCGCGCTGGCCTAAGCCTCCAACCTCGATCGAATTTGAGCCTGTCGGAACCATTCCGGCAGGCTTTTTTCGTTGTGCGGTGCGGCAATTCCCAAGACCGGCCTGTAACCACGATTCGTTCTCCCCCGATCTGGTTTGTTTCAAATTAAGTCATTGAAAAACAATAACTTAGGGTATTTTTTACGAAATTCAGCGCGTTGCCGAGTCAATCATATTTATTTCACTTTTTTTACGTCTCGGCCCCTTGATCGAATCCGGTCCGTGCCACACAAACCCACTTCGGATGCGGGCGAATCAGTCTGCATCTGATCAATTGAGACAGGCTCTGCCGGCCGGAATGGGGCGATTCCGGATAGAGGCTAACTGTGTCGATTGATGGGGGATCAACATTCATGTGCGGCGGAAGCGGGCCGGGGAAGATTTTTGTCGCGTGTCTTCAAATTTGAACACCATCAGCTTTGCACAGCCGGAACCCGATCAGTTCCAGATCGCTTGGGCGGCGATCCGCGCCGGCCTGCGTGCGGATGTTGGCGCACGCACCTTTGACCATTGGTTGAAGCCTGTTGATCTGGTTGGCTATCATGAGGCTGATCAGGCCATCCGTCTGTCGCTCCCGTCGGACTTCATGGCGAGCTGGGTGTCCTCCCATTATACCGACCGTCTGACCCTCGCCTGGCGCGCTATGCTGCCGCAGGTGCGCAGCGTCCGTATCGAAACATCTTCGGGCAAGCCTGTGGAACGCTACACCGCAGAAGCGCCGGTGGAAGAGAGTCCGGCCGTGGAAAGCGTCTCGCCGCTCTCCAGCCAGTTTGACCGCAAGCTGACTTTTTCGACCTTCGTGACGGGCGCCCCCAATATGGTGGCCTATAATGCCGCGCAGGCACTGGCCGCCGGTGACCGGACCTCATTCAGCCCGCTGTACGTTCATTCGCAGACGGGCCTTGGCAAAACACATCTTCTCCATGCCATCGGGCATGAGGTGCTGCGGCTGAACAAGGATGCGCGCATCCTGTATATGTCGGCAGAACGCTTCATGTTCGACTTTGTGACCGCAATGCGCGCGCGCGACACCTTCTCGTTCAAGGCGCGACTGCGGTCTGCTGATGTGCTGATGATCGACGATGTGCAGTTCATCGCAGGCAAGGAATCGACGCAGGAAGAATTTCTGCACACGGTGGACGAATTGATGACCGGCGGCCGTCGCCTCGTCATCAGTGCAGACCGTGCGCCTCATGCTCTCGATGGCGTGGAAGGTCGTATCCTCTCCCGCCTGACGCAGGGCCTTGTCGCCGATATCGGCGCGCCGGACTTTACGCTGCGCCGCGCAATCCTGACCGCCAAAGTCGCTGGCCTCGGCCTCGATTTGCCCGGGGACGTTGTGGACCTGCTCGCCACGCGGATTGTGAG
>CAJBSR010000109.1 GCA_903958285.1 uncultured Sphingomonadales bacterium | reverse complement strand
TCCTTGTCGAACTCGGCGCCTCTGGCGGAGACGGTGTCCGCAAAGACATTGCCTTGCACCTCGTCAGCTATGGAGGGCTTGTCGGGTCTCGCCTCAGCGACGTTCTTGGCGGTCTGGTGGGGCAGCTCTTTGCGTATGGTCCTGAAACCATCGGGTTGATGGCATGGGGAATGGCGCTCTTTAAATCAGGCGCCCTTACTGGCGCGTGGGAACAAGGCCGTTATCTAAGGACCGCCGCCATTGCCTATGCCGTTGGGCTACCATTGTCGCTGATGCTGGTTTGGGCCGCAGTATCTAGCGGTTTTGATCCGCTCGTGATGGCCGACATCTTCTACGTCGGCAGCTTGCCGCCGCGCATGGCGATGATGTTGGGGCACACGATGCTGCTGCTCTGGTTGATCAGCCGGATGCGGGGTCGCCTCTTGGAGCGTATCACCGCGACGGGTCGCGCCGCCTTTTCAAACTACATTGCGACCTCAATCGTGATGACGACGATCTTCTATGGCTACGGCTTGGGCCTTTACGGCGGCCTGCCCCGCGCGGCAGTTTATCTGTTTGTTCCCCCCATGTGGATCGTCATGCTGCTCTGGTCGAAACCCTGGCTAGATCGCTTCCATCATGGACCGCTCGAATGGCTCTGGCGGTCATTGGCACGGGGAAAACGCCAACCGCTCAACAAAGGCTGACGCGTCCGCCAGCATGGCGTTCAAGCCGACCAGCGAGTTCCAGTTCCAACAAAATGAGTTGGACAAGTGCGGGCGGGCAATCAGCCTGCCGAACAATCTCATCGACCGCCACCGGCACCGGCGACAACAGGCTGGTGATCTCCGCGCGTTCGGCATCTGAAGCATCCCCGCCAAATGGCTCCGCCTCATAATCAAAAGCGCGTTGAGCCAAACTTCCGACAATCGGCCGAATTGTCTCCATCACGTCCGCCGCATTCTGGATCAAGGTCGCCCCGTCTCTGATGAGTTGGTTGCAACCTTGCGCGCGCGGATCCAGCGGGGATCCGGGCACCGCCATCACCTCCCTGCCCGCTTCATTGGCCAACCGCGCCGTAATGAGCGACCCAGATTTGGGCGCTGCCTCCACAACCACCGTCCCGACCGACATTCCAGCGATAATGCGGTTGCGATAAGGGAAATGACGGGCGAGTGGTTCCCGACCAGGGGGCTGTTCCGCAATGAGGAAACCCCTTCTGGCAACTTCTTCCTGTAGGGGCGCATTTTCAGGGGGATAGGCAATGTCGATCCCGCTCGCGATCACCCCAACAGTCCCGCCATCCAAAGACCCGACATGGGCGTTGGTATCAATCCCGCGTGCAAGACCCGAAACAACAACGACGCCCTCACGGGCCAGTCCTGTCGCCAATTCGCGGGCGAACCGGCAGGCCGCCGCAGAGGCATTGCGCGCGCCGACGATGGCGACGCAGCTGCGATTGGCGAGGGCTGCGTCGCCCCTTATCGTCAGCACAGGCGGGGCCGTGTCGATCTCTGCCAACAATCGGGGATAGTCCCCATCCCCGAGAAAAAGGTGGCGCGCACCGGCGCGGGCCACATCCTCTATTTCCCGCTGCACATCTTCCAACAAAGCAAGACGCGGCGCTTTTCCGCCCGCACGCGCCGCCAGTTGAGGGATCGCCTCTAGCGCTGCTGCCGCACTGCCGAAACGACGCAGGAGCTGTACGTACGTCACCGGCCCAATATTGGCGGAGCGGATCAACCGCAGCCGGTCAACTTGCTCGGCGGAGGACAGGCTCACGCGTTCTTCTGACCAATGCGTGGTTCGGTTCCTGCGGCCAGGCGGCTGATATTGTCCGAATGCTTCCAGAGCACAGATATCGCCAGCGCGGTGAGCATCACCGCCATAGCAACATAGTCGAGTACGATTGCGGCAATTGGCGCCGAGACAGCAGCGACGAGACCGCCGACCGAAGATATCCGCGTCACCAGCATGCCCCCGAGCCAGCACACTGCATAAACGGCGCCGATCCGCCAATCGAGCGCGAAGCAGATGCCGAGCAGTGTTGCGACCCCCTTTCCGCCCCTAAAACGGAGCCAAACCGGATAGAGGTGCCCATAAAAGGCACCCACAGCCCCGAGCAGTTCGCCACCGGGCACAAGTGCACCGCCGATCAAAACAGCCGCGACCCCTTTCAGCGCATCAAGAACGAGCGTCGCGGCGGCCAGACCTTTGCGGCCTGTCCGCAATACATTGGTCGCACCGATATTGCCCGAACCAATCTGCCGAAGATCACCCGCGCCGAACATGCGGGTCAACAAAACGCCAAAAGGAATGGCCCCAAGCAAATAGCCGAAGAAGAGCGCCAATGCTGGCGCGATCCAGAGTGGCATTGGCATAATCTCCCGTTGGCCCCGCCTTTTCCAGTTTGATAGAGGCTCCGATTGTGCAAGGGCAAGTCCCGATGTCCGATGAACGTCCCATTCTCGTTTTCGATTCCGGCGTCGGGGGTCTTTCTGTCCTCCAGCATATCCGGCGCGCGCTCCCTAAGGCGTCCATCGTCTATGCGGCTGACAATGCCGGCTATCCTTATGGAACCAAGAGCGAAGCCGAGATTGCGGCGCGCGTGCCCGCCCTGCTGGGCCGACTTGTGGAACGCTATCACCCGCGCATCATCGTCATTGCCTGCAATACAGCATCTACCATCGCTTTGGCGCATGTCCGGTCCGCGCTAGACCTGCCGGTGGTCGGCACGGTCCCCGCCGTCAAACCGGCGGCGCTCCTTTCAAAGACGCGCGTCATTGGCGTGCTTGGAACCGAAGCCACGGTGCGACAGCCCTATGTCGATAATCTGGTCGCCGAATTTGCCAGTGATTGCCGTGTTCTCCGGCATGGCTCCGCAGATTTGGTCGACATGGCCGAGGCCAAACTGCGAGGCCATCCGCCAACAGCTGAAGCGATGCGCCTCGTGATGGACGGTCTTTTCGGCCAACCGGACGGAGACCAGATTGACGCCATCGTGCTCGCCTGCACGCACTTCCCTCTGCTGGCGCGGGAAATAAGCGCGGCGAGCCCGCCAAACGTGACCCTTGTCGATTCCGGAGAAGGCATTGCGCGGCGGACGGCCCACCTGACCAAGGGGCAGGACTGGCCGACCCTGCCCGCTGGACGCGCCGTGTTCTCAAAACAGGATGATTGGGCAAAGGCGCTGCAGCCCGCGCTCGACGCTTATGGCCTGACAAAAATCGACTATCTTTAGGGGAATATCATGCCGCTGACCGAGGCCCAGTTGATCGAGCGTTTCAATTCCAAACAACCGCCCACAGGCCCCCTGTTCGGCATGAAGGTCCTCGGCGTCGATCAGGAAAAGGGCATCGTTCGAATGTCTTTTCAACCTGATGAGCGCCTGACCAATCCACGCGGGACAATTCAGGGCGGGATTGTCTCGGCCATGCTGGATGATTGCGCGGCACATGCAGGCATTGTGGCGCTTGGGGAGCCGGGGTTCATCGCGAGCCTCGAACTCAAGACGAGTTTTCTCAATCCTGCCTATCCCGGCCTGCTTCTCGCCGAAGGACGTTGCATCAAGATGGGACGGTCCAGCTGCTTTCTGGAAGCAGAGCTTCGCGACGAAACCGGAAAACTGCTTGCTACGATGACCTCCACCGCAGTTCCGATCCGGAGCAAGGAGAAGCCGCGACTTGTAGATGCAAACAGTAAATGAGTTTGGTGCTTTTGGCCTTGAATAAAGGAAGGCCGATGCTAGCCTGATCTCCGGCTTCCGCGCGTTGCTTTTCGTGGAATGCTGCTCAAAACAAACCATCGGGTCGCAAGAATATTCTTGATGAAGGGCAGGCACACCGTCTGTCTCCCTCAAAAGGGTAATTTATGCGACTTCGATCTTTATTGATTTCACTGACTACCGCGCTTGCGACGGCGTCACCCGCCTCAGCGACCTTTATCCGAACCAGCGGCGTCATCGTCGACAATGGCGGCTTGGGCGACTTCTTCACAAACGCCTTTGCCAATCCCCCTGCCACATTACTCAACTCGGGTGAGCGGCTCTATTTTAAGCTAGAGTTCCAGAACGCCCAGTTTGCAACAGCAGACTATTTTCAGGAGTTTTCGACCTTTTCCCAATTCTGGGTCGAATCCTTGCCCGGCGTGTTTGATCTCGGCTTTGGCCCCGATGAAGGCACGGCAGCCTGCTCCATCAACCCGAACGGGACCTGCACGATTTCAAATTTCACTCTGGCCCAAGGAACCATCTCTCTGAGACACGCGGGTAATGTCGTGTCCGGTTATTTGGGGTATGACAATGTGAATTTCGACGACTGCTTTGGCGCTCTTTTCCAAGCGGTCGGGCCGATCTGCTCAGAAGCAAGTGGTGTCCTTGGCCCTGTGTCGCAATCCGGACTTGGTGATCTGTTTGTCGGGTTCAACACGCCAAATGGCGATGGGCGCTACACCTTCACAATCTCGTCCAGCGACGTTCCGGAACCCGCCGCCTGGGCGCTCATGATTGCCGGATTCGGTGTAGCAGGTGGCGCTCTGCGGTTGCGGCATCTACGCAACATCCTAAACGCCGGATGATGCCATTAGATGCGGGGGGCGCGCGCCAGAATACGGGCAGGCCTCTCGCATTGGGCATAACACTCTGACGAAAAGCCATACGGCCTTAGAACGGCGATGAATTCGTGCCTTGAAGAATGCTTCCCAACATATGTCCAAAGGTGAGTTGAGAATCGTTCTCACTGGCGTTGCGCGAGCCAAAGAGATAATGGCGCAAAAAACTGGCTCGCAGGATTAATCCGTGGATTACAGCAAGGTATTCAACGCCGCGATCGACCGCCTTCACGAGGAAGGTCGCTACCGCGTTTTTATCGACATCCTGCGCAATAAGGGCGCCTTTCCCAATGCCCGCTGCTTTGCCGGACATAATGGCCCGAAGCCAATCACCGTATGGTGCTCCAATGACTATCTGGGCATGGGCCAGCACCCCAAAGTCATTTCGGCCATGGAAGCGGCATTGCATGATGTCGGCGCTGGCTCTGGCGGAACGCGGAACATCGGCGGCAACACGCACTATCATGTTGATCTGGAAGGCGAACTGGCAGACCTTCATGGTAAGGAAACAGCGCTGCTCTTCACATCGGGCTATGTCTCGAACGAAGCAACACTCGCAACACTCGCAAAGATCCTGCCCGGCTGCATCATCTTCTCGGATGAGTTGAACCACGCGTCGATGATTGCGGGCATCCGCAATTCCGGCTGCGAAAAGCAGGTGTGGCGGCACAATGACCTTGCCCATCTGGAAGAGTTGCTGGCAGCGTCTGACCCAGAGGCTCCCAAGCTGATCGCCTTTGAAAGCGTCTATTCGATGGACGCGGACATCGCGCCGATTACCGAAATTTGCGATCTTGCCGACAAGTACAACGCCATCACCTATTGCGACGAAGTTCATGCCGTCGGCATGTACGGCGCACGCGGCGGTGGCATTTCCGAGCGCGATGAGGTCGCTGACCGTATCACCATCATCGAAGGCACACTCGGCAAGGCCTTCGGCGTGATGGGTGGCTATATTGCCGCTGACCGCGTGATCGTGGATGTCATCCGCTCCTACGCGCCGGGCTTCATCTTCACGACGTCGCTGTCCCCTGTGCTCGTCGCAGGTGTGCTGGCAAGCGTGCGTCACCTCAAGGCCTCCTCCGAAGAGCGTGAGGCGCAGCAGGCCTCCGCGGCTTTCCTGAAAAAGAGCTTTGCTGACGCCGGACTGCCTGTGATGAACAGCGTGACGCATATCGTACCGCTGATGATCGGTGATCCGGTCAAGGCAAAACGCATCAGCGACATCCTGCTCGCCGAATATGGCGTCTATGTGCAGCCCATCAACTTTCCGACCGTGCCACGCGGCACAGAGCGCCTGCGCTTCACGCCGGGTCCGACGCACACCGAAGAGATGATGACGGAATTGACGTCTGCGCTGGTGGAAATCTGGGAACGCATGGAACTGCGCAAGGCCGCTTAACGCCGTCCAAATAGCTTTTCGATGTCGCCGTGCGCCAGCTTGATCCAAGTTGGGCGGCCATGGTTGCACTGGCCAGAGTGCGGCGTCACTTCCATCTCCCGCAGCAACGCGTTCATTTCCGCCACTGACAGGATACGCCCGGCGCGAACCGAGCCATGGCAGGCCATGGTTGCCGCGACGGCCTCCAGCCTTTCTTTAAGCGACAACGCCTGATCAAAGGCTGCCAACTCATCAGCCAGATCGGTCACAAGCGACTTCACATCTCCATTGCCCAACAGCGCGGGGGTTGCGCGAACGAGCACAGCATTTGGACCAAAGCGTTCGAGATCTAGCCCGAACTCCGCCAGCTCGGCCATCCTGTCTTCCAGACGGTCACAAGCCGGTTCTTCGAGTTCAACCACTTCAGGCAAAAGCAAAGCCTGAGACGCGATCGTGCCGCCATCCAGGGCGCGCCGCATCCGTTCCAGAACCAGTCGTTCGTGAGCGGCGTGCTGGTCGACGATAACGAGCCCGTCCTCTGCCTCAGCAACGATGTACGTCTTGTTCACCTGCCCCCGCGCAACGCCAAGCGGATGGCTCGTGCTTTCGGGAAGCGGGGCGTAAGCCGGCTCGGCGCGGGCCATTGGTGGTGGAGAAAAGGAAGGGCAGCGGTCATTGAACTGCGCAAAGCCGTGATCTCGAGGGCCGGAGTCGTGAGACCAAAGCGGCATCGAGGCTCCGGAAACAGGTGCCGTCATCGGCTCGGCCT
>CAJBSR010000108.1 GCA_903958285.1 uncultured Sphingomonadales bacterium | reverse complement strand
GTTTCATATTGCCCTTATAGGTCATGTCAGTGGAGATACCTGCGCGGCGGAGGTCT
The DNA here is from genome assembly GCA_903958285.1 of uncultured Sphingomonadales bacterium. Lineage (GTDB taxonomy): Bacteria > Pseudomonadota > Alphaproteobacteria > Sphingomonadales > Sphingomonadaceae > Aquisediminimonas. Next base: position 3,202 of record CAJBSR010000108.1, on the reverse strand, counting down.
GCCACAATGCCGGTTGCGGCCAGTGCTGCCGCATCGCCCATCGGAACAACAGCGACGGTGATGCTGTTCTCGGGAGGGGTATCCAGCAGCATGGCGAGCCGTTCGATCCCAGCCGCCCAGCCAACCGCTGCGGTCGGAGGTCCACCCAGACTTTCCATCAGGCCATCATAGCGCCCGCCTCCCAAAACAGTGCCTTGGGCGCCGAGCCGGTCCGTCACGAATTCAAAGGCTGTGTGGCGGTAATAATCAAGCCCGCGCACCAAACGGCTGTCACGCACCCAGGCAACCTTGGCTGCCTGAAGGCCTTCGGTCACGCTCCCGAAAAAGTCCCGTGCCTCATCGGTGATGTACGTGTCGATATCCGGCGCCGCATCCGCAATCGGGCGGTCGCGCGGGTCTTTGGAGTCGAGAATGCGAAGCGGGTTCTTTGCCAGCCGCTCCCGGCTGTCGTCCGAGAGATCAGCCTGATGATCCGAAAAATATTCAATCAGCGCCGCACGCCAAGCCGCGCGCGTTCCGCTATCGCCCAGCGTGTTCAGGCGCAGGGTGACACCGTCGGAAATGCCGAGTTCTCGCAACAGTTGGTCGGCAAATACGAGCAATTCGACATCCGCCGCCGGCTCAGATGCGCCGATGATTTCCGCATCAATCTGATGAAACTGGCGATACCGCCCCTTTTGCGGCCGCTCATAGCGGAAGAGCGGGCCATGCGTGCCAACCTTAAGAGGTGCATGTTGCTGCCACCCCTCAGTCAGGAAGGCACGGCAGATGCCCGCCGTGAATTCAGGCCGAAGCGTGATCGATTCTCCGCCACGATCTTCAAAGCTGTACATTTCCTTGGACACGACATCAGTCGTCTCGCCAAGCGAACGGGCGAATACGGCGGTCGGCTCGATCACGGGCACTTCAATGCGGTGAAAGCCATAAAGCCTGCGCACACGTTCAAATGTCGCGACGACATGGGCAAACCTGTCCGCCGTTTCTCCAAGCATATCTTGCGTGCCCCTGACGGGCCGAGGAGTTTCAATCTTCGCCATGCGCTGCGCCCTATAGCTACTGGACCGTCTGCGCAAATCCCTGCATGACTTCCAAAAGCAAAATTAGAGGAATTGATGAACCTGCGTCTCGCCGTGCTGCCCTTGTCGATGATGTCGACACTCGCCTTTGCCCAACCCATCCCGCCTGCGAAAGACAGTGCCTTCCCTGGCACGATGACCTTGCAGGTCGATGCAACAGACACCGACCGCGCCATTTTTGACGTTCGTCAGACGATTCCTGTGCCGTCATCCGGCCCCATGGTGCTGCTGTTTCCAGAATGGATCCCCGGCACCCATGCCGCACGCGGTGAAATTGAAAAGCTCGCGGGGCTCGTCATTAAAGCAAATGGCAAGACGGTCGACTGGCGTCGCGATGCGACCAACGTCTACGCCTTTCACCTCACTGTTCCGTCGGGCGTCCGTCAGTTGGATGTCAGCTTCAAGTTCCTCTCCGCGACCGAACGCGATCAGGGCCGCGTGGTTGTCACCCCCGACATGATGAATCTGCAATGGCAGTCGGTTGCACTCTATCCGGCGGGATGGTTCACGCGCCGCATTCCTGTTTCCGCGAGTGTGACTTGGCCTGCGGGGTGGAAAGCGGCAACCGCGCTGCGGCCCGCTTCGACATCCGGCAACACAGTCCGGTATCAGACAGTCGATTTCGAAACGTTGGTGGACTCTCCCACATTTGCCGGGCGGCATTTTGCAGCGCTTGATCTTGGACACAATGTCACCCTGAACATTGTCGCCGATGACGCGAAATATCTGGCCCCAACACCCACCCAAATCGAGATCCACAAAAAGCTCGTCGATCAGGCGGTCAAACTCTTCGGAATGGTGCCCTATGATCATTATGACTTTCTCCTCGCGATGACGGACCAGATGGGCAGCATTGGCCGAGAACACCACAGATCATCGGAGAACGCCGTCAATCCAGAGTATTTTACCGATTGGAACAGCGGACCCGGCCGTCGCAACCTTCTCGCCCATGAATTCAGCCATACGTGGATTGGCAAGTATCGCCGTCCCGCAGGGCAAATGGTGCCCGATTTCAGCACACCGCTCGTCAACGATCTCTTGTGGGTTTACGAAGGTCAGGATCAATTCTGGGGCTACGTCCTTGGTGCGCGATCCGGCCTGTTCAGCAAGCAGGAAACACTGGATGCGTTTGCATCCATCGCCGCCAACCAAGATATTCGCCGCGCGCGCGACTGGCGCGATGTCGAAGACACGACCCGCGACCCGATCATTACGGATCGACGCCCCAAAGGCTGGGTCAGCTATCAACGGAGCGAAGACTATTACAATGAAGGCCTGCTAATCTGGCTCGACGTTGATGCAACGTTGCGCGCTCGAACCGGCGGCGCCAAAGGCATGCAGGATTTTGTCCGCCAGTTCGTCGCCGGCCCGGATGGCAAATGGGAAGCTCGGTCCTTTAGCTTTAACGATGTTGTTTCGATCCTAAACGGGCTCTCCCCTTATGATTGGGCCGGCTTCCTCAAAGAACGGATCAACGGGAAGTCCAGCACTGCGCCGCTCAACGGCCTCACGCTCGGTGGCTACCGCCTCGTCTATGCATCCGAACCGACGGGCTTTTTCCGGGACCAGGAAAAGCGCAGCGGAGAGACGAATTTCAACTACTCACTCGGCATGTCGGTTGGCAAAAATGGCCATGTTTCGAGCGTGATTTGGGATGGTCCAGCCTTCAAGCAGGGCCTCACGACTGCAGCGGAACTCCTTGCAGTCAACGGCCGCACCTATTCAGACGAAGCTCTGCGCGATGCCATTGTGGTCGCGGAAGGTGGGAAGGACCCCATCAAGCTCATTGTCCGTTCCGGCCGTGTGGTCCGGGACGTCGCCATCCAATGGAATGGTGGGCTGCGTTATCCCCGTCTGGAAAAGATCGGCGTTGGCGAGACCAGCCTCGACAGATTGTTGATGCCGCTGCCGTAAGGGAAGGTCCCGACCGCATCCGTCAGTTCCATCTCTGTAAACCGTGCGGATTTCCAGCCAAATTGGCTATGCTGCATCGCACAACGCGGCTAAAGGGCGTTTATCATGAGAATCGACCTGATCCCTGCGGGGGACAATCCGCCCGAAACGCTCAACGTCCTGATCGAAGTTCCCATCGGGGGCGAGCCGGTCAAATATGAATTCGACAAGGC
>CAJBSR010000107.1 GCA_903958285.1 uncultured Sphingomonadales bacterium | reverse complement strand
GCCAACCGATTGGGGCGTGGCCCCGGCACAGATGTGTTGGCGATCAGCCTTTCTGGAACCGATTATATCGGCCATGCCTATGGTACCGAAGGCCCCGAAATGTGCGGGCAGATGGTGTCGCTCGACGCGCGACTCGGTCGCTTCTTTGCCGCCCTCGACCGGCAGAAGATTGATTATGTCGTGGCGCTGACGGCGGACCATGGCGGCTTTGACGCGCCTGAACGGCATGACATTCATGCCTGGCCCGCAGCCGATCGTGCACCGCTGACGCTTGCTGCGCAGGTGATGTCCGCCATGCTGGCCAAGCAGTTCGGCTGGCAGGGCACTCTGGTCGAAAACCGCGCGCTTGGCGGGGATTATTGGTTCACGCCTGCAGTGCCCGGCAATCGTCGGATTGAGGCGGCGGCCTGGCTGAAGGCTGAAGTTGAAAAGCAGTTTGGAGACAAGATCGCGGCGGTCTTCACAAAGGCCGAGATTGCAGACCTCCCTGTCCCCACCGGAAACCCTGCGCTTTGGACGTTGGCGCAGCGTGTCCGCGCGTCCTTCGTGCCCGACCGGTCCGGTGACATTTACATCGCGCTCGTCAATGGGCAGCAGCCCATGCCCGCCGGTATCCGGGGTTATGTCGCAACGCATGGCAGCCTTTGGGACTATGACCGCCGAGTGCCGATCCTGTTCTGGCGCAAAGGCATGACGCCGTTTGAACAGCCGCTTCCGGTCGAGACGGTCGACATCCTTCCCACATTGGGCAGCCTGATCGGCGTGCCGGTTCCGGCGGACTCAGTAGACGGACGTTGTCTCGATCTGGACGCCGGGCCCAACAGCACCTGCAAATAGGGCTGCGGCCCTAGCGCTCGTCATAGGGTTTCAGGCCAGCGCCCAGCTGATTGCCGGTCAGGCGGATGGCTTCACGCGTCCAGTTCGCGACAAAGGTGGATGTGCGCTGCACGCCCGGCGCAATCGATGCGCGGTTTGCGGAGATGGTGAGGCCTGCGGACGGGTTGTTGATGGTTTCCGCCCCGACCGCGATAAAGGCGGAGTAGTTTTCCTTGCTGCGGCCCTGCACGAATTCATTGTGCGTAATCGTGCCGACGGAACCTGCGGGCAGGTCGATCATATAATTGGTCTCTGATCCGCGGGTGTCGTCAAAGCTGCTGTCGCTAATGTCGTTGCGGGCAGCCCTGCTCTTCACATAATGGCCGCCGGTGCCGCGTTCAAAGCGGGATCGGGTGATGATCAGCCGCGCATTGTCGTTCACATAGATGGAGTGTGAACACATCCCGTCCGGGCATCCGCCAAGCCCGGAAAAGGTGGACCGGTCGATGCTGATTGTTGCTGCCCGATCATTATTGGTGAGGATGCCCTGCTCCGAATTGCGGAACACCGTGTTGACCACGGTCAAATTCCCCTTTTCCAGCCGGATGCCCGATCCGTTGCGGTCCGGCACCTGAAAATTCTGGAAGACGAGGCCTTCGACATGCGCGGCTGCCCCGCGCAGCACAAGGCCGCCTTTGCCTTCGCATGAGGTGCCGTCAAAGATGACGGTTCCGGCAGTGATGGCCGCATAAGCGATGCGTCCGCCTGTTTGCACGGCGCAGTCCCGATAAGTGCCCGGCGCAATGCGGATGGTGCCGTCGCCACTGCCGATGGCGGTCACCGCGTCCTGCAGGCGCGCATAGCCCCGCCCCGTTTCCTCAACGGTATAAGGCGCGCCGGACGGCTGGGCCGACAAAGGGGCCGCAAGAACAAGCGCCAGCGCTAGGGAACGATGAATAGGGGTCATGGTTTGCCTCAATGATTCCCGCCGTTTTGGCGACATCACGGGCGAAATGTCGAGGTCAATTGAGGGTTAACCTGACTTCGCTCTGCCTGTAACCCAAGCTAGTTTACTCAAATTATGGCATTTTTAATTGTGCGTTGCGCGCGCTTTCCTGTAGCTCAGGACCATGTCCAATTGTGATACATGTCTGGTCAGAAACAGGGCCATTTGTGCAGCCCTCGCGCCGGATGAGCTTGGCGCGCTTGCCAAACTCGGTCGCAAACAGATGGTGACCCGCGGCCAGACCTTGGTTTGGGAAGGGGATGAAGCCCTCGTCGTTGCCAATGTTATTCAGGGTGTGCTCAAATTGTCGGTCTCGACAGCAGACGGTCGTGAACAGATTGTCGGCGTCGTCTTCCCGTCGGACTTTATTGGCCGGCCCTTTGGCAAGGAAAGCCCTTATGGGGTCACCGCGCTGACGGATGCCGAAGTGTGCGTCTTTACGCGCGCGGCGTTTGATGGATTCGCCAAGGAACATCCCGACTTGCAACACAAGCTGCTGGAGCGGACGCTCGACGAGCTGGACCGGGCGCGCCAATGGATGATGCTGCTCGGCCGCAAAACCGCCAGTGAGCGGATTGCGACGCTGCTGTTGGAAATCTCCAACCGGTTGGGCAGCACAAGCTGTTCTGCCATCACGCCGTTTCTCAATGAATTTGATCTGCCGATGGACCGTCAACAAATGGGCGATGTCCTTGGCCTCACGATCGAAACCGTCAGCCGTCAGCTTACCAAGCTGAAAGAGGCTGACATGATTGCATTGCCTGACAGGCGCCGTGTCGTGATCAAAGACCGCCGTCGGCTCGAGAACATTGCGCTCGCAGCATAGGCTTTTGACCTAGGTCAATGCCCCGCTGTCTTCGCCCTGCAAGTCAGGGCCGCAGGGATATGCCGCATGAAGCGGTGTCTCGGGGAACGACCATGGAAGAAGTTATCCTGCGCGGCGGGGCGTATTACCTCGTTGCCTTTATTGCCTTTTTGGGGGCTGTGACCGGTGTGGACACGGGCTTTTCCGTCCATATGTGGATTGTGACGGCCGCTGCACTGATTGCGGCTTTCTATTCGAACCGCGGCTTTGACTATTCGACCGGTCGGTTTCCCACACCGTCTGCGCAGACGCTGTCGACTTATGATGATGATCCCATCCGCTGGGGCGCGATTGCGACCCTGTTCTGGGGCATGGCGGGCTTCCTTGTCGGTCTGATCATCGCGCTGCAGCTCGCTTTCCCTGTGCTCAACCTCGGCTTGGAATATACCAGCTTCGGACGGCTCCGGCCGCTGCACACCTCGGCTGTGATCTTTGCCTTTGGTGGCAATGCCCTGATCGCAACGAGTTTTTACATCGTCCAGCGCACCTGCCGCGCGCGGCTGGCCTTCCCCGGCCTCGCCCGCTTTGTGTTCTGGGGCTACCAGCTGTTCATCGTTCTGGCCGCCACCGGCTATCTGATGGGTGTGACCGAGGGCCGCGAATATGCTGAGCCTGAATGGTATGTCGACATCTGGCTGACGGTCGTCTGGGTTTCTTATCTCGTCGTCTTCGGCGGCACGATCATGAAGCGCAAGGAGCCGCATATCTATGTGGCAAATTGGTTCTTCCTGTCCTTCATCATCACCGTCGCGATGCTCCATCTGGTCAACAACCTGTCGCTGCCGGTGAGCTTGGTTGGGTCCAAAAGCTATTCCGCCTTTGCCGGGGTTCAAGATGCGCTGACGCAGTGGTGGTATGGCCATAATGCCGTCGGTTTCTTCCTCACGGCAGGCTTCCTCGGCATGATGTATTATTTCGTGCCGAAGCAGGCGGAACGGCCGGTTTATTCCTACCGGCTGTCGATCATCCATTTCTGGTCGTTGATCTTCCTCTACATCTGGGCGGGGCCGCACCATCTGCATTATACGGCGCTGCCCGATTGGGCGCAGACCTTGGGCATGGTGTTTTCGATCATGCTGTGGATGCCCAGCTGGGGCGGCATGATCAACGGTCTGATGACCCTCAACGGCGCGTGGGACAAGATCCGCACCGACCCCATCATCCGCATGATGGTCATGGCGCTCGCCTTTTACGGCATGTCGACCTTTGAAGGCCCGATGATGTCGATCAAGGCCGTCAACAGCCTGTCGCACTATACCGACTGGACGATCGGCCATGTGCATTCCGGCGCACTCGGCTGGAACGGGATGATCACCTTTGCGTCGCTTTATTACATGTTCCCGCGTCTGTGGAACCGGCCGCGCATGTATTCGCTGCGGATGATCAACTGGCACTTCTGGCTCGCGACGATTGGCATCGTTTTCTACGCCTCGTCCATGTGGGTCACGGGCATCATGGAAGGCCTGATGTGGCGTGAATATGGGGCGGACGGCTACCTTGTTTACGCCTTTAGCGAAACGGTCGCGGCCAAGTTCCCGATGTATCTCATCCGTGCGGCAGGCGGTGCCCTGTACCTGACCGGAGCCTGTGTGATGGTCTTCAACGTCTGGATGACGCTGGCTGGCAAGATCCGCGCTGAAAAGCCGATGACGGAAACCCTCCACGACCCGGTTGCCGACCGTCCCGCGGTCGCCGTGCCCGCCGAATAAGGAACTCAAGAACATGGCATTCAAGGCACTCAACCACGGCACGCTGGAACGCAATGTCGGCCTGCTCGGTCTCCTCGCCCTGCTGACCGTCACCATCGGCGGCATCGTGGAAATCGCGCCGCTCTTCTGGATCGACTCCACCATCGAAAAGGTGAAGGGCGTTCGCCCCTACACGCCGCTCGAGCTGGCGGGCCGGAACATCTATATCCGCGAAGGCTGCTATGTCTGTCACAGCCAGATGATCCGCCCGTTCCGCGACGAAGTGGAACGGTACGGCCATTACAGTCTGGCCGCAGAGTCGATGTACGACCACCCGTTCCAATGGGGGTCAAAACGGACCGGTCCGGATCTGGCGCGGGTCGGCGGGCGCTATTCGGATGAATGGCACCGACAGCATCTAAAGAACCCGCAGTCCGTCGTGCCGGAATCGGTAATGCCGCAATATCCCTTCTTGGCCGAAAAGGACTTGAAGGCCGGCGACATGACCGCGCATCTCAAGACGCTCATCGCTGTGGGTGTGCCTTACACCAAGAAGGACATCGAGCTGGCCAATGTCGATCTTGCCGCGCAGGCCGATGCCGACGCGGATGCCGGAGATTTGCTGAAGCGATATCCGAAAGCACAGATCCGCGATTATGACGGCAACCCTGCGCGCCTGACCGAGCTGGATGCGCTGATCGCCTATCTGCAGATGATCGGCACGCTCGTCGACTTCAAGGCTGCTGAAGCCCAGGAGCAGGCCGGGGAGACGGCAAAGTGACCTACGACGCCCTTCGGCATTTTGCAGACAGCTGGGGCCTCGTCCTCATGACGGTGTCGTTCCTGACCTTCGTCGGCTGGGCCTTCCGGCCGGGGTCAAAGGACCTCAGTTCAGACGCTGCCAACTCGATCTTCAAGGAAGATGACAATGGCTAAAAATGACAAAGATATTGGCCCCCGTGTCGACACCCCCACCGGCACCGAATTTGTCGGTCATGAATGGGACGGCATAGAAGAGCTCAACACCCCGCTGCCGCGCTGGTGGCTGTTGACCTTTATCGCCTGCATCATCTGGGCCATCGGCTACACGATCATGTACCCTGCTTGGCCGATGATCAGCAGGGCCACGACCGGGGTGACGGGCTGGACCAGCAGGGGCCAGTTTGAAACAGAGATGAAGGCACAGACGGCCAAGCGTGCACCTTTGTTGGCAGCCATTGCGGCCACACCCATAGAAGCGTTGCCGACCAAGCCGAACCTGATGAGTGCGGCTGTTGAAGGCGGCAAGGCAGCGTTCAAGGTCAATTGCGTGCAATGCCATGGGTCGGGTGCCGCCGGGTCTATAGGGTATCCCAACCTCAACGATGATGACTGGCTATGGGGCGGCGATATGAAGACGCTGGACTATACCCTGACGCACGGCATCCGGAACCCGGACCATCCTGCAACCCGCGTCTCGCAAATGCCGGCGTTTGACGGCGTGCTGACCCCGGCGGAGATTGCGGCAGTGGTGGCGCATGTCCGCACGATCTCCGGCCAGCGCAAAGCCGATGGGTTGGCCCAGCAGGGGGCGGCGCTGTTCGCCACCAACTGTGCGCTGTGTCACGGACCGGCGGGCAAGGGGTTGCGCAACGTCGGTGCGCCGAACCTGACCGACGGCATCTGGCTCTATGGCGGTGACGCCGCCACGCTGACGCAAACCATCAGAATGAGCCGACAGGGCGTCATGCCGCGTTGGGGCCAAAAGCTCGACGCGACCACGATCAAAATGCTCGCCGCCTATGTCCATTCGCTGGGCGGAGGAGAGGCGACCCCGGCACCGCAGGAGGTCGCTGTTTCCAATGTCCCAATCAAATAGCCCGGTAGAAGACGCGCCGTACCTCTACGAAAAGCGCAAGGCTGTTTACCCCAAAGCAGTCGACGGCACTTTCCGTCGCCTGAAATGGGCGATCATGATTGTCACGCTGGCGATCTATTATGCAACGCCTTGGCTGCGGTGGGACCGTGGCCCCTATGCGCCGGATCAGGCGGTTCTTGTCGATATGGCGCACCGGCGGTTTTACATGTTCGCGATCGAGATTTGGCCGCATGAATTTTATTATGTGGCCGGGCTTCTTGTCATGGCGGGCATCGGGCTGTTCCTCGTCACATCGGCGGTCGGCCGGGCCTGGTGCGGCTATGCCTGTCCGCAGACGGTGTGGACCGATTTGTTCCAACATGTCGAGCGCTGGATCGATGGGGACCGAAATGCCCAACTCCGCCTCGACAAGGCGCCATGGGGCCTAACCAAGATCTTCCGGCGTTTCTCCAAATGGGCGATTTGGCTGGTGATTGCTGTGGCGACGGGGGGCGCGTGGATTTTCTACTTCGCTGATGCGCCGACGCTCGCGCGCGATTTCTTGACGGGGCAGGCGCCCGCCATTGCCTATTCCACCGTCGGCGTGCTGACGGCGACGACCTTCATCTTCGGCGGCTTCATGCGGGAACAGGTTTGCATCTATATGTGCCCCTGGCCCCGCATCCAGACGGCGATGCTCGATGAGAAATCGCTGCTCGTCACCTATAAGGATTGGCGCGGCGAACCCCGCACACATGGCTTGAAAAAGGCGGCAGACGAAGGCGCGGCGCTCAAGACGGGTGACTGCATTGATTGTCTCCAATGCGTCTCGGTCTGCCCGGCGGGGATCGATATTCGGGAAGGGCCGCAGATCGGCTGCATTACCTGTGCCTTGTGCATCGACGCCTGCGACACCGTCATGGCGCAGATCGGCAAGCCACGCGGCCTCATTGACTATTGCACGCTCGACGATGCCGACATCGAAAAGGCAGGCGGCCAGAGCGCGCCGTTGCTCAAAACAATCTTCCGTCCGCGCACGCTGATTTATCTCGGCATCTGGTCATCAATCGGGGTCGCCATGCTGTTTGCGCTGGGCGAACGCACCCGGCTCGATCTCAATGTCCAGCATGATCGCAACCCGGTGTTCGTCCAATTGTCGGACGGGTCG
>CAJBSR010000106.1 GCA_903958285.1 uncultured Sphingomonadales bacterium | reverse complement strand
GATCTCAAAAGGAGAACACCAAAATCGGTCCCCCAACCAGGATCCATGTGGCCAAACGTTCGCGGCGGGTCATGTAAGAAGTCCCATCATGCCGCTTGTCCCCAGGCCCGCTGCGAGGCGATTGTGGGCGCCTTGGCAAAAACCCCGTCCTTCATCACGGCGAGTATGCGCTTCGGGTCGCGCAATATGCTTAGGTTAGCCAATGGGTCGCCATCGACAAGCAGAAGGTCTGCTAGCCAACCTTCCTTGATGGCGCCCAGTTCGTGGCCGCGCAACATGATCTGGCCGCCGTAAAGCGTGGTGGAACGAATCGCCTCCATGGGCGTGAAGCCCAGGTACTTGACAAAGAACTCCAGGTCGCGCGCATTCTGACAATGCGGGGTGAAGGCAAAACCGTAGTCGCCACCTGGCAGCACACGAATGCCGCGCTTGTGCATCTTCGACAGCGAATCTAGCGCCGCGTCCCACTCCAACTGGTAACCCCAGCCGGTGGCGATCTCGCGCGTAACGCCCCATTGCTCACTCTCGTTGAGCAGCGCGTATAGGATGCCGATGCCCGGGACCACGAAGATGCGATCCTTGGCAGCTTCCATCATGTCCAGCGTCTCGGTGTCGGTAAAACTCGCGTGGTAGATCAGCTCAATTCCGTGACGCAGGGCCTGTTGTACGCTGGCCTTGGAGCGCGCGTGCACGATGATGCGTTTGCCGCGCATCTTCACTTCTTCCACCGCAGCGGCTACTTCGGCATCGGTCATCCAGGTGGTATGCGAATCGGCACCGGGCACGAAGTTGTCACCAGACAGGTTGATTTTGATGCTGTCAACGCCATACTTTAGGAACATCCGCACGGACTTGCGCATGTCTTCCGCGCCGTTGACATTCACGCCGAAACTGAACTCGGGAAACGGCAGGTGCGGCAGCGTTTCGTCGCCGAGCCCCCCGGGGACGGTAATCTCTTGGCTGGCGGCCAAGTAACGCGGGCCAGGAATCTGGCCGTTGTTGATTGCGTTGCGGATGACGACGTCTAGCCGTGGCTTGGCGCAAGCTGCCCCAAGGCAACTGGTAAAGCCGGCGTGCAGATATCGCTTGGCCACCTTGGCGCACCACAGCACATGTTCTTCAAGCGGCATGGTCTGGATGCCGGAAAGAGTCGCCGCGTCGTTCCAGCTGAAGTGCGTGTGAGCCTCTACCATGCCCGGCATGAGTGTGGCGCCAGCGCCGTCGATGACCGTAGCGCCCGCGGGCGTTATGGCCGCCGTGCTACGACCGACTTGGCGGATGCGGTTGCCTTCGACCAGCACGCTGCCGCGATAAGGCAGGACGCCGGTTCCTTCGAGGATGTTAACGTTGGTAAAAAGGGTCGGTGCCATGGCCTGCTCCTCAGTTCCAGCGGGTCGCATTGAGTGGTGCACCGCTGCGCGACGGTCGGCCAACGCCTACCGGCGGCTCGCGGTGGAAGACACCGTCTTTCATCACCGACAGGATGCGGTCCTTGTCTTGAAGCACGGTGATGTCGGCGAGCGGGTCGCCATCCACAAGCAAGATGTCGGCTAGGCAACCTTCGCGAATGTAGCCGATCTGCTTTCCCATCATCATCATCGGCCCGCCCCAGGCAGTGGCTGACAACAATGCCTCCATGTTGCTCATACCGACGAACTTGACGAAGTACTCCAGGTCTTTCGCGTTGGTGCCATGCGGCGTCCATGCAAAGCCGTAGTCGCCCCCTGGCAAGATTCGGATGCCGCGCCTACGCATCGCCTTCATGCTTTCAATGGCTGCTTCCAACTCGCGGTGATAGCCCATCTTGCGAGTGACTTCGGGCGTCAGGCCCCACTGCGACGCGTGGTGACAGGTGTTGATCAGCCATGCCAGGCCCGGCGCCACGTGGTGCTCGAGCTTATTTGCTTCGAGCATGTCCAGCGCTTCTTCGTCGGTGAAGCTCGCGTGATAGATAACTTCGATGCCCTGCTTGATGCATTCCTTGACAGCCCAGCTGGACCGCGCATGCGCCGATACGCGCTTGCCCCAGGCCTTGGATTCTTCAACGCATACACGCACTTCTTCGGATGTGAACTGGCTCATCTCCGAAGGCATGCCAGTGATGGATTCACCCGAAAGGTTGATCTTGATGCTGTCGACGCCGTACTTGGCAAACATGCGTACACAGCGGCGCATTTCTTCGGCGCCGCTCACAATAGCGCCAAAGGCAAACT
>CAJBSR010000105.1 GCA_903958285.1 uncultured Sphingomonadales bacterium | reverse complement strand
GTGCCGATGATCGCTGACGTTGACTTGCCGACGCCGAAACTCGTGCCCAAGCCGATGCCGACATTTCCACCGAACGATCCGCCACCGATGCCGATGGTCACAGGCGAGCGCTTCGGGACCTGCCGTTCCGCGCGGTCAAATCCAAGGACAATCCGGTACGTCGCCTTACCCTCCAGCGGGTAGCCGAGCCGAATCAGTTCGCGGGAGACAGCGGCCGCATAGGTGCCGAATTCAAGATTGGCGGCGTTCTGGCCTTCTGCCGCCTCAATCACGACGGGGCCGGAGGCCGGTTGCTGCCCAAGGTGGAATCGCGTGACTTCCACAGGCGGAATCGAGGCTGCACAGCCGGATAGCGCCAGCAGAGAGAGAGAAAACACGATAAAACGCATGGGAGATGACTCCTTACTCGGCAGATCGCCTTGACTTTGCCATAGCCCATCTTTAGGCGGCAGCCTTCATTTTCCAACGTTAATTTAGAACAGGCAAGCGATCATGAAGATCCGCAATTCGCTCAAGTCGCTCAAGGACCGTCACCGGGATAACCGCGTGATCCGTCGTCGTGGCCGGACCTACGTCATCAACAAGACGCAGCCGCGCTTCAAGGCACGCCAGGGCTAATCCCCCGTGGCGGTGACCGCCGTCGTATTCGACGTCGGCAACGTCCTATATCACTGGAGCCCAAGAGCTCTGTTCGAGCGCCTGATCCCCGAGGATCGGGCGCTTGACGCGTTTCTGGAAACTGTCGTCACCAATGACTGGCATTTCCAGCATGACGAAGGCCGCGATTTTGCGGACACCAGCGCGGAACTGATCGCCCGCTATCCCGAACACCGTGACCTGATCCTTCAATGGGCGCTGCGCTTTAACGAGACGATTACCGGCCCTGTTGAGGGCATGATTGAACTGGTCGAAGAGCTCGATTCGGCAGGCGTCCCCATTTTCGGAATCACCAATTTCAGCCACGAATTCTGGCCGCCCTTCCGCGCGCAAGAAGCGCATGTCTTTGACCGGTTTCGAGACATTGTCGTTTCGGGCGATGAAAAGCTGGCCAAGCCGGACCCGGCGATTTTCCATCTCGCCCGCGCGCGCTTTGGATTGGCGCCGGGGGAAGGCGTGTTTCTGGATGACCGGCTGGACAATGCGCAGTCCGCACAAGCCAATGGCTTTGTCGGCCATCATTTTATCGACGCTGCGACAGCCCGCCGCCATTTGGAAGCGCTCGATCTGCTTTAGACCTCTGCTCCCATAACTGTGCATAGCGCAGGCCGCCGATTGGCGTAACATGACACGGCAAGACCAAGGAAAGCTGACGGCATGGGGCATAAGCGAACACAGACCAGTCGGATCGCACATACGCGTTACATGGGCTTCTTTACTCTGCTGGTGGCAGGGTTTGCAGCGCTCGCAGCCTTCCTGCCTACAGAGATGGCGCTGATCGGCGGGTTTGACATCGCCGCAGGCGCTTTTGCCCTGTCGCTTCTGCCCGCGTGGCTGAACAGTTCGCCAGACACCATCCGCAAAACAGCCGCGCGTGACGATGGCGGGCGGCAGATTCTGCTCACGCTCACCGCGATCATCGTGACCGTCGTCACCATCTCCGTCGGCGTCCTGGTGGCGGATAAGGATGCCCTCAGCGCCAGCCGCATCGCCTTGTTGGTGCTGACCTTATTGTCGGGCTGGGTCTTCACCAATCTGGTGTTCGCGATCCATTATGCGCACGTCTTTTATGACGCACAACCCAGTGGGGACGACCATGGCGGGCTCGACTTTCCGGGCGGAGACGCGCCGGTGTTCGCGGACTTTGTCTATTTTTCATTCGTCATCGGCATGACCTGCCAAACCGCAGACATCAACCTGACAAGCCAGGCGTTCCGGCGCGTGGTGACGTTCCACGGCCTGTTCGCCTTCGTCTTCAACCTTGGCATCGTCGCCATGATCGTCAACGTGATTGCCGGGTCAGGCTGACCTGCCCCTGCGTGACGCCGCCTAAGGCGTCACGATGTTGAACGTCATCTCCGGCTTATCCAACGCGGCGAACATCGCGCCGATGGCGGTGGGATCGCCATCAAATTTCAGCGCGCCGGACTGGATCGCCTCGCCAATGTCGATGGTCTGGAGGATCAGTCCGTCAAAGGTCGCGCGTGTGGTTGTCAGTGTCGCGGTGGGTGCATCCAGTTTCTGGCCCATGCTCGGGAACAGAACCGATTCACCGACATGAAGTGCGACTGTCTCGTTGCGATCCGTGAAGATCAGCTGGACGGTCGTGTTGGGGCGGGCCGAGTTGGCCGGGTTGAAGCGTGCGGCCAGCGCGTCCATAAGATTGGCGGTCGGCACGGCGCGGATGACGCCTGCGCCTGCGACATCCAGACGAGGCTTGGGCACGCCGTTGCGCAGTTCAAACGCGGCCTGCAGGAAGACGTTACGCCAGGTGCCCGCCTCTGCCTGAAAGCCCTGCTGTTCATAGCTGGCCGCAAGCCACTTCTTGGCCAGCGCATTGGCCGGGTCTGCAAAGACGATGTGGTTGAAGACCGTCGATGACCAGCGATAGTCGCCGCCGTCATAGGCCTTGATCCCCACATCCAGCGCCTTCTTCGCGCCGCCCATCGCCGCGACATAGCGCTTCGATTCCTCGGTCGGGACATGGCGGTGGTAATTGGCGGGCACACCGTCCCACCAGCCGAAATAATATTGGAAAACCGCCTTCGCATTGTGGTTGTACGTGCCGTAATAACCGCGCGTCGAAAAATCAGTCTTCGCAAAAGTCGGCTCGCCCACCTGCTCAGCAATTTCCGTTGCTGTCTCCCCGCTGTTCGCGAGCCGCATCGTCTGATCGTGGATGAAGCGGTACGTATCTCGGTGATGCGTCAGGAAGGTCTTCACATTGTCCGACCCCCATGTCGGCCAATTGTGGGAGCCGAAGACCACCTCCGACTTGTCAGCATAGCTGCGCAACGCCGTATCAATTGCCTTTGACCAGTTGAGCGTGTCGCGCGCTTTGGCGCCCCGCTGGGTCAGCACATTGTGGAACGTGCCCGTCGCGACTTCTGACGAGCAGAGCGCCTTAAAGTCGGGCAGATAGAACATGAATTCAGCCGGCGCTTCTGATGAGGCTGCATCGATGAATTCAAAGGTAATGCCGTCAATCACGACCGGCGCTGCCCCCTTCGCCACTTCCATCGTCGGCTTGGCGAGCGAAGCGCGGTTGTTGGTCGGAAGCGCTTGGGCAAGACCGGTGCCTACTTGGCCCGTCGCGTTGCGAGGCAGGGCGGCCCCGAACTGGAAGCCGGCGCGCCGGCCCATATAAATGCCTGCAATAACATTCTCGCTGATCGCCTCATCGGTAAAACCATGTGGTGCCACAATCGGAATTTTGCCTGAGGCCAGCACTTCAGGCGAAGCGAGCGCTGCCACGCCGCCATAGTGATCGCCATGACTATGGGTAAAGACGATGCCCGTTATGGGGAGATCGCCAAGCGTCTTCCTGACAAGGTCCATCCCAGCTGCCGCGCTTTCGACGGCGGTGAGCGGGTCGACGACAATCCAGCCGGTCTTGCCACGGATCACAGTCATGACCGCCGCATCATAGCCGCGGAACTGGTAGATGCCGGGCTTGACTTCGAACAAGCCATGTTCGGAATTGAGCTTGGACTGGCGCCAGAGCGACGGGTTCACGCTGGCGGGCGCATCGCCTTTGACGAAGGCATAGCTGTTCACATCCCAAACCACGTCGCCCTTGGCGTTGCGGATGATGCCGCCCTCAATCTGCGCCAACCGTCCGCGCGTCGCATCGGTGAAGTCGGATGGGTCGTTGAGCGGGAGTGCTGCGGCCACCTTTGCATTGGCGTCCGCTGTCGCTTTGGTGACTATGCCCGGTGCAGGCGGCTCGCGCCCGATTGCAGGCGTTGCCAAAACAAGCGCAAGCGCGGTGAACGTGACGAAGTGGCGCATTATCCCTCCTATGGGCCGCGCCGGATGTCTTCCCCGCGTCGGCCTAGCTTTCATATCCCTTCAGCTCATCGCCCGTAAGGCGCACGACGTGCAAGACATTTGTGGAGCCCGGCGTTCCGAAAGGTACACCCGCCATCACGATCACCCGGTCGCCACCTTTGGCGAGGCCGTGGCGCAGCGCCATCCGCTTTGATTTGGCGACCATTTCCTCAAAGGATCCAACGTCCTTCGTGTGCACCGCATGCGTGCCCCAGAGCAGGCCGAGCTGACGCGCCGTTTCCATCTTGGGCGTGAGGACGAGGATGGGCACGGCGGGACGTTCCCGCGCAATGCGCCGCGCTGTCGAGCCTGATGATGTAAAGCAGATGATCGCCTTCGCCGACACTGTTGCGGCAATGTCAAACGCCGCTTCGGCCAGCGCATCCGCCGTTGTGGGGTCCGCCTTCGTCTCGGTGAAATGGAGGCGACGGGCATAGCCCTTGTCCCCTTCCACCGAGTGGGCGATCCGGTCCATCATCACGACCGACTCTTCGGGCCAGTCGCCTGCCGCACTTTCAGCTGACAGCATCACGGCGTCCGCGCCATCATAGATGGCGGTCGCAACGTCAGACACTTCCGCTCGCGTCGGCGAGGGCGATTTGATCATCGATTCCAGCATTTGGGTTGCCACGACCACCGGCTTGCCGAGTTCGCGCGCGGTTTCCACGATGCGCTTCTGCGCAGGCGGAACGGCTTCAGGCGGAAGTTCAACGCCCAAGTCGCCGCGGGCCACCATCACCGCATCACACAGCTCAAGAATGCCCTCGAGCCGGTCGAGCGCGGCGGGCTTTTCAATCTTGGCGAGCAAGGCGGCCTTACCCCCAATCAAGCGCCGTGCCTCAGCCAGATCTTCCGGACGCTGGACGAAGGACAGGGCAATCCAGTCCACATTCTGGTCAACGGCAAAGGCAAGGTCCGACCGGTCCTTTTCCGTCAATGCCGCCAAAGGCACCACCACATCGGGGACGTTCAGGCCCTTATTGTTGGACAGGACGCCCCCCACTTCAACGCGGGTGGCAATCGCCGTCTCACCCTTGTCTGTGACGCGCAGAACGAGCTTGCCATCGTCGAGGAGCAGGCGCGAGCCGACTTCGAGCGCGTAGAACACCTCCTTATGCGGCAGGCAGACGCGCGCCGCTGTGCCCGGCGTCGGGTCGAGATCGAGCAAAAACGCCTGCCCGGTTTCCAGCATCACGCTGCCTTCCGCAAAGGCGCCGACGCGCAGCTTGGGGCCTTGCAGATCGACAAGGATCGTCGTCGTCCGGCCATGAAGCACTTCAAGGTTGCGGATGATGCGGATGACCTCTGCCTTGTCCGCCTGATCGCCATGGCTCATATTGATGCGGAAGGCATCGGCCCCGGCGCGGAACAGCCGGCCAATCATTTCCGGCGTCCGGCTGGCCGGACCCAGCGTTGCAAGGATGCGGACTTTGCGGCCACGGGGCGGCAGATATTCAGTCAAACGATCACTCCACTTCTCGTTGCCCGCCATAGCGGCTAATCAGTTCCGATCAAACGAAGGAAACCGAATTCATGGATATTGACACGCTTGATGACGCTACGGCGGCAGCAGCATTCCGTCGCCTCGTCCGACATCTTCAGCATCGCACCGATGCGCAGAATGTCGATCTGATGGGCCTTGCAGGTTTTTGCCGCAATTGTCTGGGCGATTGGGTGGCCGAAGCGGCCAACATGCCCAAGGATGATGGCCGCGCGATTGTGTACGGCATGCCCTATGCCGAATGGAAGGCGACCCATCAGCAACCCGCCACCGAGGAACAGCTGCGGCGCATGGACGAAAGCGTGAAGAAAAACGCGCACTGACGCGCTTGCGCAATCCGGCGGGGCATGGCTAGAGGCCTGCATCAACCAACGTTCGGAGTCTCTTGCCGATGCCCACGCTCGTCCTCATCCGCCATGGCCAGTCCACCTGGAATCTGGAAAACCGCTTCACCGGCTGGTGGGATGTCGACGTGACCGAAAAGGGCGTTGAGGAAGCGCGCGCCGCCGGTCGCCTGATGCGCGACAAGGGGCTGGATTTCGACAGCTGCTTCACCTCGCTGCAGAGCCGCGCGATCAAAACGCTGAACCTCGCGCTCGAAGAAATGGGTCGCCTCTGGCTGCCGGTCGAAAAGGATTATCGCCTGAACGAGCGGCATTATGGTGGGCTGACGGGGCTCGACAAGGCCGAGACAGCCGCCAAGCATGGCGATGCGCAGGTGAAGATCTGGCGGCGCAGCTTTGATGTGCCGCCGCCCCCGCTGGAGCCGGGCAGCGAGTTCGATCTGTCCAAGGACCGTCGCTATGCCGGGATCACTGTGCCCGCGACTGAAAGCCTGAAGGACACCATCGCCCGCGTGCTGCCTTATTGGGAAAGCCGGATTGCGCCAGAGTTGAAGGCTGGAAAGCGCGTGCTGATTTCAGCGCATGGCAATTCGCTGCGGGCGCTCGTCAAGCATCTGTCGAACATTCCCGATGATGAAATTACAGGTCTGGAAATCCCGACAGGTCAGCCGATCGTCTATGATCTGGGGGATGACCTTTCGGCGAAAGACCGCTATTATCTGTCGGAACGCTGAGCCGAGCGCGCGCGGTACATGGCCGCGTCCGCGCGGCCCATGGCAACATCCACACTGTCATCGGCGCGGATCATCGTCAGCCCCCAAGACAGGCGGATGGACAGATCTTTTTGCCCAACACGGACAGGGTCATTTGCAACCGCATTGACCAAGGCACCAATACGCTGCTCCGCGTCGTCTTCGGAGACATGATCGAGCAGGATTGCAAATTCGTCACCGGACACGCGGGCGGCAAGATCGGTCACGCGAAACGCGCTGCGGAGCCGTTCTGAAATATGTAGAAGGACGGCGTCGCCTGTGATGTGGCCATAGGCATCGTTGATCGCCTTCAACCCATCAACATCCAAAAAGGCGAGAGCAGTTTGCGTTTGGTGGCGGTCCGCCAACCGAATAGCGCGGTCCACCGCCCGCAAAAATGCGCGCCGATTGGCCAAGGGCGTCAATGTATCAGTATCGGCAAGCTGTTCTAACTCAACGATTTTACGACGCAGCAAGTCCAGCTCGACAAGCATGGCCGCATATTCTTCTGTATTTTCTTGGCCAAAGAGAGGATCGGCCGATAATGACTTCATGCTCAAGGGTCGCTTCTTGGTTTTGCCACTTTAGTGGTCTGTCCGATTCGGAGTTTAATCTTGCTCCCCACTTGGATGCAACTCACAAAGAATTAATGATGTTCCGCCTGCAGGTTCATAGCGTTGCGCTTGGCGGCCCATTTCTCTAAGGCCCTGAGGCCTTGGGGCAGCAACGGGACGAGGCCAGCGACATGACCGCAACACCGCCGGATATCGGCATCATCATGGGCAGCCAGTCCGATTGGGCAACGATGTGCCACGCGTCAGAAGTGCTTGCCGCGCTAGATATCGCGCACGAAACGCGGATCGTTTCAGCCCACCGCACGCCCGAACGCCTCTTTGATTATGCCCGCACCGCCAAGGATCGTGGCCTGAAAGTCATCATTGCAGGCGCAGGGGGTGCCGCGCATCTGCCGGGCATGGCCGCTTCGATGACGATCCTCCCCGTGCTTGGTGTCCCTGTGGAATCCAAGGCATTGAGCGGCATGGATAGTTTGCTCTCCATCGTCCAAATGCCCGGCGGTGTGCCTGTGGGCACATTGGCCATTGGCAAGGCCGGAGCGATCAATGCCGGGCTGATGGCCGCCTCCATCCTAGCCCTTAACGACCCCGCCTTGGCCGAACGGCTCGCTGCCTGGCGCAAGGCACAGACCGACAGCGTGGCCAACGAACCTTCATGACGACACTTCCCCCCGGTTCGACCATAGGCATTATCGGTGGCGGCCAGCTTGGCCGCATGCTGAGCATTGCCGCTGCACAAATCGGCTATCGCTGCCATATTTTCGCACCCGAAGAGAGCGGCCCTGCCGCCGATGTGTGCGCCAAATGGGTGCAGGGGGATTATAGCGACAGTGCAGCGCTCGCCGCCTTTGCCGATGATGTGGACGTCGTTACATTTGAATTTGAAAATGTGGAGCCGGACCCGCTGCGCAGCATTGCCGCGCACGCCCCACTCTACCCGCCGATTGATGCGCTCGAAATCGGGCAGGACCGCATTCGCGAAAAGACGTTTGCGGCGGATTGCGGTGCGCGCACGGCGGACTGGGCCGAAGTGAACAGCCGCGCCGATCTTGACGCTGCCATCACGAAGATCGGGACGCCCGCCATCCTGAAGACGACGCGCTTTGGCTATGATGGCAAGGGTCAGGCGCGCATCATAAAGCTGGGTGATGCCGACATTGCTTGGGACGCTTTGTCCGACGCAGGCACCCTGATCCTCGAAAAAATGGTTCCCTTCGCGCATGAATTCTCGCTGCTGATTGCGCGGGACCAGCAGGGCAGCATCGCCTTTTGGGATGCGCCGGAGAATGTGCACAAGGACGGCATATTGGCGACCTCCACGGTGCCGGCCCATCCCAAGGTGCTGGAACAGGTGCCCGCCGCCCGCGCGCTGGCCCGTCGCATTGCCGAAAAGCTCAATTATGTCGGCGTCTTCGCCATAGAGTTTTTCGCCAGCGACGAAGGCCCTGTTTTCAATGAAATGGCGCCGCGCGTGCACAATAGCGGCCACTGGACCATCGAAGGCGCCGTGACGTCCCAGTTTGAGAACCATATCCGCGCTGTCATCGGCCTGCCGCTGGGGGGAACCAAGCTGGCCGCCCCGGGCGTCGAGATGCGCAATTTGATTGGCGCAGACGCCGACAAATGGCTGGAATGGGCGTCAGACCCGCTGACGCATCTTCATCTCTACGGCAAGCATGAGGCGCGCGCCGGCCGCAAGATGGGCCACATCACCCGACTGACCGGCCTTTAATTCACGTTAGAAGCGGGTGGCGTAAGTGAAGCCTGCACTTTTGGTGTCCCCCCACGGGTAAAGCGCGCTCTGTTGGGCGGTGGGATGTTTGCGTGTGATGAGGAACCCCGCAAGCGAACCGATGCCTGCCCCGACGGCAACGTCGGACCAATAATGCTTCTTCCCCTCGACGCGCGCGAGGCCGACAAAGCCTGCGACGGCGAAGGCCGGAATGCCGACGGCCAAGCCCTGACGCTCTGCCAGCGACGTAGCGGCGGCAAAAGCGTTGGACGTGTGTCCCGAAGGAAAGCTCTTACGGTCACTGCCATCGGGCCGTGTCTTGGGAAATGTCTCCTTCAACCCCGTGGCAATCAGCGACGCGGCCCCGATTGACCCTGCGGCCTGGAGCGCGCCGTTGGTGTCTTTCTCTAATAGCGGCAGTCCGATAGACACAGCCATTAGCGAATAGACACCCACGTCGCTCGCTGTCTGCCAGCCTTGCGGGCTTGCCTGTGCCGGAGACGAGGCCGTGACGGCCGCGACAAGCGCGACCGACGCGAATTTTCCAATGCTGTTCATGTTATCCCGCCTTTTCAACCATGTTTGCGCGGAACGCGAAATCGACAGTAACGTCGCCTGAGATCGTCCCCGTATCGGAGAACTGGCCAGTCCCGATACCAAAATCGCGACGGTCAAATGTCGCGGTGCCCGAAGCGCGCGCCTCCTTGCCGTCAATGTCGAGCGAGAACGCCAGCGAGACAGGTTTGGACACGCCCCTCATCCGCAGGGCGCCCTGCGCTTCATAGCGGTTGCCCCCCTTGGCGCGGATGCGGTCTGCGGTGAAGCGCGCCATGGGGCTGGCCGTGCCAAAAAAGTCATCGCCGCGCAGCATGTCATCCCGGCCGCTATCGCCGCTGTTGACCGAGGCCAGCGCAATCGTGGCCTTGATCGAGGATTTGTCGAGCTGCTCGGGGTCAAACGCGATCTTGGCGTCCCAATCGCCAAAACTACCCGAAACCGCCTCCCCATTGACGGTCACTTTAAAGCCGAGCCGCCCGCCTTTGGCGACGCGCCAATCCGGGACCGACTTGGCAGCAGGCTCTGCTGCGGCCTGTGCGTTGACCGCTTCGTCAACGACAGCCGTCGCAACTGGCGCTGCGGCGGGCGGCGCAAGCTGAGCCTGCTTGAAATCAGGGAGCGTCTGGCCCGGCTGCGGCGTGTTGGGGGAGGGCATGTTCATCGCCAGGGCAAAGGCCCCGACAAGCGAGGCGATCAAGAGAGCGAACCCGGCCACACCCACGCGGCGCACAGGCACCATGCGTTCCAAAAGAGCGTCCTTGAGGAGGAACTGGTGCCGGACAGCGCCAATGATGTGCAACGCGAGCAGCGGAATGATCAGATCGGCCATGAGTTCATGCACTTCTTCGGCCGCTTCATGCGCGTCATGCCCGGCAATCGGGAGGTGTGGCCAAGGGATGACGCCATACAGCATCGTTGGCAGTTGCACCTTCGCGGTGGAGACCAGAACCCAGCCCGACAGAGGCACGATAATCATTACGGCATAAAAGCCCCAATGGACCGCCGTGGACAAAAGCTGCGCGACCCGTCCATCCGCCACCTTGGCAGGCCGCGGCGTCACAAGGCGCAGGCCAAGCCGCCAAAGCGAGAGCAACAGCACGGTGATGCCGATCGACTTGTGGAGCTGCATCACCCAGAACAGTTCGGGGCCACGCTCCAGATCTTCGGTGCGTTCGCCAAGGCCGAAGTTAAAGACGAGAAGCAGCGCGATGGCCCAATGGAGCAACATCGCGGAGCGCGAATAGCGGGTGCTTTGGTCTGTCATAGGCAGACCATGGAAGATCACGACGATGCGGAAAAGCACCAATTTGCCAAAATGAATTTGCCGCAGTGCAAAAATTCTCTTTTCGCGGCGGAATTTCCACGGCAGCATGGGGCCAACACCCAAAAAACAAACAGGGAGTCGCCCAAATGAACCGCCGCATTCCACTCGAAGTGTTCCGTGCCAATCGACGTTCCATCCTTCAGGGTCTCGGGGCCGCTGCCGTCGGGCTCAGCTTGACGGGCGCGCTTGCAGGCTGTGGGAGCAAGGAAGACGGCGCCAAGATTGGCGGCACGGGCGAGGAACCCAAGCTCAATTTCTACAATTGGGACACCTATATCGGCGAAACCACGCTTGGCGATTTCAAGGGTGTGAGTGGCATCGACGTCAACATGTCGCTGTTCGCCACCAACGATGAGCTCTTCGCAAAGCTACGCGCGGGCAACCCCGGCTTTGACGTGATCGTCCCGTCCAACGACTTTGTGGAGCGCATGGTGAAGGCGGATATGCTGATCCCGCTGGATCACGCGCAGATTCCGAACATCAAGAATGTCGATCCCTCGTTCATCAACGTCGCTTATGATCCGGGCCGCAAATTTTCTCTGCCTTACACCTGGCTGGTGCTTGGCATCGGCTATCGCAAATCCAAGGTGAAGGGAAAACCCGACAGCTGGAAGGTCCTCTTTGACTCGCCCGAATATAAGGGCCGCATCGCGCTGCTCTCCGAAGCCGGCGACATGTTCCGCCTCTACGGCAAATATCTCGGCAAATCGGTCAACGGCCTGACGCCGGAAGATATCAAGGTCATCGAAGCGATGATGATCAAGCAGAAGCCCAATGTGAAGGCCTATCATGAGGACAATGGGCAGGATCTGCTCCTGTCCGGCGAAGTCGACCTTGTGCTCGAATACAATGGCGACATCGCCCAGATCATGACCGAGGATGATGACATCGACTTTGTCATTCCCAAGGAAGGCAGCCAGCTCAATTCCGATACGTTGTGCATCCCCAAGGGTGCCCCGCATCCCAAGAATGCACACGCCTTCATCAATTATCTGCTGGATGCCGAAGCCGGTAAGAAGATCGCCGAAACGATCCTCTATCCGACGCCAAATGCGGCCGCCAAGGCGCTGATGCCGGACGCCTATAAGAACAACCCCGTCATCTTCCCGCCGGCCGACCTGCTCGCCAAATGTGAGTATGCCGCCTATAACGAGAAGCTGCAGCCGCTTTACGAAGAAGCCTTCACCCGCGTCCGCGCGGCCTGATTTTCAGGCCGGGTGGGGACCATGCAGGATTGGAAACAGCACAAGGCGACATTCGCATCGATCGCGGTGTCGCCGGTGCTGTGGCTGGTCGCATTCTTCATTGTCCCGCTCGCTGTCGTTTGGCTCTACAGCTTCGGGCGCAATGTCGGCCTGACCGAGATCGACATTTCGGGCACCTTTTCCAACTATGGCCGCGCATTGGAGCCGCTGTATCTGGAGATCTTCGGAAAGTCGGTTGCCGTCGCCGCTCTGACAACGCTGATCTGCCTCATCATCGGCTTCCCCATCGCGCTGGCCATCACTTTTGCCCAGCCCAAATGGCGGCCCTGGATGCTGCTGGCGATCATGCTGCCCTTCTGGACCAACCTCCTAATCCGCACCTATGCGCTCATCACGGTACTGCGGACCGAGGGCTATGTGAACAAGTCACTCGGCTGGTTCTGGGAAGGCGCCAGCAGCCTGAAGGTCATGGTCGGCATGGCGCCCCTATCCACTTGGGAACCGCTGCCCCTGCTCTACAACAATTTCGCCGTGATATTGGGGCTGGTTTATGTCCACCTGCCCTTCATGGTGCTGCCGCTTTACGCCGCGCTTGACCGGCTGGACCGGTCGCTGATCGAGGCCAGCCTTGATCTGGGCGCCGGGCATTTCCGGACATTGACGCAGATCGTAGCGCCGCTTGCCGCGCCCGGCATTATTTCGGGCGTCATCATCACCTTCGTCCCCGCGCTTGGCGCCTATCTGACGCCCGACCTGATGGGCGGGCCAGACAGCCAGATGATCGCCAATGTCATCGAACGTCAGTTCAAGCGGGCAAATGACTGGCCCTTTGGCGCGGCGCTCTCCTTCCTTTTGATGTACGCGACCTTCATCTTGATCGCGCTGCAGACGCTTCGGAACCGAAGCGCGGAGCGGCGGTCATGAACCTGTTCAAACGCGCCGAGATTGCTCCGCTGGAATATACACGGCGGCTGTGGATGCGGGCATGGATCGCGGCCACCCTGTTCTTCCTCTACGCGCCGTTGCTGGTGCTGATTGCCTTCAGCTTCAACGATTCCAAGCGCAACATCGTCTGGCGCGGCTTCACCTTCAAATATTACGGCAAGGTGCTGGAGAATGACGGCCTGATGGCCGCGCTCGGCAATTCACTGACGATTGCCTTTCTGGCGACTGTGTTCTCCATCATCCTTGGGACGCTGGCCGCCGTCATGCTCTGGCGGTTCAGATTTCCGGGTAAAACAGCGGTTGAAGGCACCATGGCGCTGCCTATTGTGGTGCCTGAGATTTGCATGGGCGTGGCCATGCTCGTCTTCTTTGCCAAGCTCGATTGGCCAACCGACCTGCCCTGGCCGCTCAATCTGTCGGCCATCACCATCGCCCATATCACCTTCTGCTTCCCGTTTGTCGCCATGGTCGTCCGCGCGCGGCTGGCCGGGTTCAACAAAGAGCAGGAAGAAGCCGCAAAGGACCTTGGCGCGACCGAATGGCAGGCCTTTCGCGATGTTCT
Source organism: uncultured Sphingomonadales bacterium (assembly GCA_903958285.1). GTDB lineage: Bacteria > Pseudomonadota > Alphaproteobacteria > Sphingomonadales > Sphingomonadaceae > Aquisediminimonas. The sequence goes on along the minus strand of CAJBSR010000105.1, from coordinate 4,895 downwards.
ACTGCCACACATGAAGCCGGGGATTATCGCAGGCGCGTTGCTCGCCTTCACGCTGAGCCTAGATGATTTCGTCATCACCTTCTTCACCAGCGGACCAAACACCATCACCTTCCCGGTAAAGGTCTATTCGATGGTCCGCTTCTCGGTGACGCCAGAGGTCAACGCGGCGTCGGCGATCCTGATCTTCCTCACCATCCTTCTCACCACTGTGGCGCTCAAGCTGCAGGACTTCACCAAGGCCACGGCATGACCGAAAAGCAGCCCGTCATTTCCATCCGCAATGTGACCAAGCGCTTCGGCAATATGGTGGCGGTCGACAATGTCTCGATCGACATTCTGGAGGGCGAATTCTTTGTGCTGCTCGGGCCCTCGGGCTGCGGCAAGACTACGCTGCTGCGCATGATCGCCGGGTTTGAAATGCCGAGCGAAGGGCAGATCCTGATCGGCGGGCAGGACATGGCGGGCGTCTCCCCCAACCAGCGCCCGGTCAACATGGTGTTCCAAAGCTACGCCGTCTTCCCGCACATGTCGGTGGCGGACAATGTCGCTTATGGCCTCAAAATCTCCGGTGTGGCCAAGCCTGAAATCCGCACACGGGTGGATGAGGCCTTGGAACTCGTCAGCCTTGGCGGGCTGGGCCAGCGCATGCCCGATCAGCTTTCCGGCGGGCAGCGGCAGCGCGTGGCGCTCGCGCGTGGCCTCGTCATGCGGCCCCAGGTTCTACTGCTGGATGAACCGCTCTCCGCGCTCGACGCGAAGCTGCGCGCGCAGATGCAGTTCGAGCTGGCGGAACTGCAGGACAATGTCGGCATCACCTTCGTCACCGTGACGCATGATCAGGATGAAGCGCTGTCGATGGCATGCCGGATCGCGGTTATGAACAAGGGCGACGTCGCGCAGCTGGCCGGCCCCTCGGACCTCTACGAGCACCCCGCGAACCGCTTCGTGGCGGACTTCATCGGCTCTGTGAACATCTTCGAAGGCAAGCTGACGGTGGACGAGCCCGAACAGGCCGTCGTCGATTGCCCGGAGGTTGGCCGCGTCTATCTGAACCACGGTGTCACCGGCGCGCATGATACGACCGTCTGGGTCGCGATCCGCCCGGAAAAGATCACCATGCTGCCCGCAGGCAAGGCCAAAGCCAAAGACAGTCCCGACGGACACAATATCGCCAATGGCCAGATAAAGGGGCTCTCCTACCTGGGCGATGTGACCGTCTATGAAGTCCGGCTGGAAAGCGGACGCAGCATCCGCGTGTCGCGCCCCAATTTGTCGCGCTGGGATCAGGAAGATTTCAGCTGGGACGACAAGGTCTCGCTGCACTGGCACCCGACCAGCCCGATTGTGCTGCTGAGCTAAACACCAAATCGCGTTTGGGCTGAGCGCCTGAGACTAGCCCCGGACGATCTCTGTCACCACCCGCTGACAGCTCTCTTCCCAATGCGGCAGGGCAATATCCCAGTCTGCGGCAATCCTTGTGCAGTCCAGCACCGAGTTGGCGGGGCGTTTGGCAGGTGTGGGGTAATCCGTTGTGGGAATGGAGCGGATGGTCGCGCTGGGGCCGCCCGCTTTGGCTGACGCCTCCATGATGGCCGCCGCAAAATCAGCCCAACTCGCCTCCCCTTGTGGGCCGAGATGATAGAGCTGGTGCGGGCTTTCCCCCATGGCGACCAGCCCGCGCGCGAGCGTCCACAGCGCCGGCGCAATGTCTTCAGCCGAGGTCGGGCGACCACGCTGATCATCGACCACGCCAATCTCGTCCCTATCTGCCGCGAGCCGGAGCATAGTCTTGGCAAAGTTCGCACCGTGCGCGCCATAGACCCATGAGAGGCGCACCGTGACCGCGTTCGGGTGCGCCGCTGCGACGGCCTGTTCTCCCTCCAGCTTCGACTGGCCATAGACGCCCAGCGGGTTGGTCACGTCATCTTCCAGCCATGCCCCCTTTTTGGTGCCATCGAACACAAAATCGGTGGAGAGATGCAGGAAGGCTGCGCCCATCTCATAGGCCGCTTTCGCAGCTGCTGCTGGCCCATCCCGGTTGAGTGCGAATGCGGCGTCCGCTTCGCTTTCGGCTTTGTCGACGGCGGTGTAGGCGGCGGCGTTGATCACGACATCGGGACGGTGCGCGGCAATGGCAGCACGCACGCTCTCGGCGTCGGTCAGGTCAATGTCCGGTCGGCCAAGCGCAATCGCCTGGTCAAAGGTCGCACTGGCTTTGAGCGCATGGGCGACCTGCCCACTCGACCCGAGGATAAGGGCCTTCACTTGGAGGTCGTGCCCAGACGCTCGCCTGCGTAACGCGCCGCGCGCAAAGGTGCCCACCAGTCCTCATTGGTCAGATACCAGTCGATGGTGCGCGCGAGCCCAGCGTCAAAGTCGACCGTCTGGGTCCAGCCGAGCTCCGCCTTCAGCTTGGAACAGTCGATGGCATAGCGCCGGTCATGGCCTGGCCGGTCCGTTACGAAGGTGATGAGGTCGCGCCGGCTGTTGACGCTCTTGGGCGGCACGCGTGCGTCGAGCAGGTCGCAGATGGTCTCCACAACCTCAAGGTTGGTCCGCTCGGCCTCGCCGCCGACATTGTAGCTCTCGCCAACACGGCCCTGCATCATGATCGTCGCAAGCGCGGTTGCGTGGTCCTCGACATAGAGCCAGTCGCGGATGTTCTCGCCCTTCCCGTAAACCGGCAGCGGCTTTTCCTCGAGCGCGTTGAGGATGACGAGCGGGATCAGCTTTTCCGGAAAGTGATAGGGCCCGTAATTGTTGGAGCAGTTGGAGAGCACCACCGGCAGGCCGTACGTATGGTTCCACGCGCGGACGAAATGGTCCGACGCGGCCTTAGACGCCGAGTAGGGCGAGGACGGCTTGTACGATGTTTCCTCAGTGAAGATGCCGCTGTCGAACGGCAGGTCGCCGAACACTTCGTCGGTTGAGATATGGTGGAAGCGGAAAGCGTCCTTCTTTGCGCCTTCAAGGCTGCGCCAATGATCAAGCGCGGCCTGCAAGAGCGTCACTGTGCCGACGACATTGGTCTCCACAAACACACCCGGCCCGTCGATGGAGCGGTCGACATGGCTTTCAGCGGCGAGGTGCATGATCCGGTCCACGCCTTCGCTTTCGAGGATGCGGCGCATCGCCTCCCCGTCGCAAATATCGGCCTGATGGAAGACATAGTCGGGCGACGCGTCGATGGGTGCCAGTGAGGCGAGGCAGCCCGAATAGGTCAGCTTGTCGACATTGACGACGCGGAACGTCCCTTGCGCGATCAGATGGCGGCACACCGCCGAACCGATGAACCCGGCGCCACCGGTGACCATCACGACTGTCTTGTCTGTCATGTCTTAAAAGCCTGTATCTTGTTCTGAAAGAAGCGGGGCGCTGCGGTCCTTCGCCGAGAGCAGCTCGGGGTCGACCACAACGGGCCAATCGACGCCAATCGCCGGATCATCCCAGCGGATCGAGCGGTCACAATCCGGCGCATAGGGTGCTGTCACCTTATACTGGACCTCACAGTCGCGCTCGAGCGTCTGGAAGGCATGGCCGAAGCCCTTGGGCACGAGGATCTGATTGCCCGTCGCCGCATCTAGGATGAGGCTCACCCATTGACCACGCGTCGGAGAGCCCATGCGCAAGTCCACTGCGACGTCGAACACCCGGCCGCGCGTGCAGCGGACGAGCTTATCCTGCGCCATGGGCGAGGTTTGATAATGGATTCCACGCAGCGTGCCGGTGGGTACCGACAGCGAGTGATTGTCCTGCACAAAGTCGAGGTCGATGCCGTGCGCGGCCAAGGCCGAGCGCTTCCAGGTCTCGCTGAAGAAACCGCGTGCATCGCCAAAGCGGGCAGGGATGATCTCAAACACGCCGTCAATGGCGAGCACTTTGACCTGCATCTTAGAGCCCGTCCGCGACGGCGTTCAGATAGCGCGCATAGCCGGTCTTGCCCATCTCGCCCGCACGCGCACGCAAGGCCGAGGCGTCGATCCAGCCATTCACAAACGCAATTTCTTCCGGACACATGATCTTGATGCCCTGTCGCTGCTCGACCGTGCGCACGAAGGAGGAGGCATCATGCAGGCTGTCATGCGTGCCTGTGTCGAGCCAGGCAAAGCCGCGGCCCATCGGGACGACATTGAGGTCGCCACGTTCCAGATAGACGCGGTTGACGTCGGTGATCTCGAGCTCGCCGCGCGGCGAGGGTTTGAGCTTCGCCGCAATGTCGAGCACATCATTGTCGTAATAATAGAGGCCCGTGACCGCCCAGAAGGATTTGGGGTTGGCAGGCTTTTCTTCAATCGACCTCGCGGTGTAGCTGCCGGGATCGAACTCGACCACGCCATAACGCTCCGGGTCTTCGACGCGATAGGCAAAGACGGTCGCGCCCTTCTCAATGGCGGCAGCCTGCTGGCACATCGCACCCAGCCCCGCGCCATGGAAGATATTGTCGCCTAGGATCAGACAGGCCGTGTCATCCCCCACAAAGTCCGCACCGATGATGAAGGCCTGCGCCAACCCGTCGGGAGAGGGTTGCTCAGCGTAAGACAGCTCAATTCCGAACTGGCTGCCATCGCCTAGCAACTGGCGGAACATGGGAAGGTCGCGCGGGGTGGAGATGATCAGAATCTCACGGATGCCCGACAGCATCAGCACGCTTAGCGGATAATAGATCATCGGCTTGTCGTAGACGGGGAGTATCTGCTTTGAGACGCCAATCGTCGCTGGGTAGAGCCGCGTTCCACTGCCGCCCGCCAATATGATACCCTTCATCCGCCGTCCTTGTCGCACGAGTTACATAACAGTCGCGCCCTTCTAGAAAGGGGCACCTGCCAAGCAGGCGAACGGTGAATTAAATATTAGTCAGATAAGCTTTTTCCGGGGGCCAGAGCGCAAAGAAAAGG
>CAJBSR010000104.1 GCA_903958285.1 uncultured Sphingomonadales bacterium | reverse complement strand
GCCCGGCATCACCGTGCGCCCGATCCATTCGATCGCGGATGATCATGACTTCAATCAGGTCTTTTTTGAAGACGTTCGCGTGCCCGTGTCCGGTCGTCTTGGTGAAGAAGATCAGGGGTGGGGCGTGGCCAAATATCTGCTCGAATTCGAACGCGCTGTCGCGCATTCGGCGGGGCTGAAGGCGGCTCTGTCGGCCGTCATCGCGCACGCCGGTGCGTTGGCTGACGGTGAGGGTGGCGCAGAGATCAACGCACCATCCATCCGCCGGAAGATTTCGATTCTCGCAGCGCAGATCACGGCAATCGAGGCCAGTGAGGACGTCGTCATGGCGCAGGTCGCGCGTGGCCTAAATCCCGGTCCTGCCGCGTCGATGCTGAAGATTCAGGGGACGGAAACTGCTCAAAAGGTTCAGGAACTCGCTGTGGAACTGGCGGGCGACTATGCCGCTGTCAGTCAGATTGCGGCGCGCCAGCCGGGCAGCAACGAAACCCCCGTCGGCTCAGATATAGCCCTCACCGCCGTTCCGCGTTATTTCAACGGCCGGGCCGCTTCCATTTATGGCGGCTCGAACGAGATCCAGCGCGGGATCATCTCCAAACTGGTTCTTGGCCTTTGAGTGTGTGACCAGTTTTGGAGGGAAGTATGAATCCGCGTGCAATGGTTCAGACAATGATTGCGCTTGCTTCGGCGTCGCTGGGGCTGGTGGCGGCGCTGGCCTGGAATGAGGCGATCAAGGCGACGTTGGCGTTGCTCGATCTCGGCGACGACCTTGTTGGGCTTTACACTTATGCCATCGTCGCGACGCTCGTCGCGATCCTTGTGCTCGTGTATCTCGGCAAACTCGCCAGCCGTGTTGGCGGCGATGCTGTTATCGAACGCGAAGCCGAAGGCTGATTGTGAGAGGGCGTCAGCTTAGCTGGCGCCCTTCTCCCGCGCCACAGACTGAACAAACGCCGGGCGCGCCTTCAACCGGGCATACCAGTCTTGGGTGAGCGGTCCCAATTCCTTGTCGAAACCGAACCCTGCCGCCAGATGCACCGCATAGCCGACGCAGATGTCGGCGGCGGTGAAGCGGCCAGCCACCAGCCATTCTCGCCCGTCGGACAGCGCTTCCTCAATGGACTTGGCGCGGCCCATGAAGAAGCCTTTATAGTCTTCAACTGCCTGCGGAAGTTTGCGCTCCTCCGGTTCCAGCCGTGTGTAGCGCAGCACGATGGTGAGCGGGAAGGTCAGCGTCGCGTCGCTGCGGTGCATCCAGTTAAGGTAGGGCAGATAGTCCGCTTCGTCCGGACGGACCTCCAGTTGAGTGCCTGCGGCGATCCGTTGGCAGATTGCGGCGGACTCTGTCAGCAGATGGCCATTCTCTTCCCAAGCCGGAATGGTGCCAAGCGGATTGATGTCTTTGAACTGTTTCGCAAAAACGCGCGGTGGGAAGGCCCACATCCGCAGATCAATCTCAATGCCCGCCTCTTCTGCCGCCCAAAGGCAACGAAAGGAACGCGCGCCGGCGCAATGATGAAGAACAGGCAGGGTCATACGGTCATCTCCCTTGGTTTTTCTATAGATAGCCGGTGTTCGCGCCAGGCGATGTAAAGGCCACTGGCAATGATGATCGGCGCGCCCATCCATGTCGATGTGCCGGGCAGTACGCTCCAAATTAGCCAGCCATAAGCGGTCGACCAGATCAGGCTCGTATAGTCCATGCCGACCACGGTGGAGACGGGCGCGTAACGCAGCGACGCGGTGAGGGCGATCTGGCCTAAGCCGCCGCACAGGCCGAGCCCTGCAATCAGCATCCACTGGTACGGACTGTGGGATGTGGTGCCCCAAGCCAAGGCCGCTTCAATTGGTCCCGGAAGCGGCGCAAAATGCAGGATCAACAGCATCGAGGAGGACAGGAGCGAAAAATAGAAGACGGTCGTGGGCGGTGCCTCGGTCTTGCCAAGGTCGCGTAGCTGCAGACTGATTATGCCGACCATCAGGGCCGCCATCAGGCCGACTAGGGCGCCTTTGAGCGGAAAGCCGCCGCCGCCCGGTTGGATGACGATCAGAACCCCGATGAAGCCGATGATAACAGCCGCCCACCGGTGGAGGCCCACTTTTTCGCGCAGGAAGAAGGCAGACAGGATCGTGGCGAAGATCGGGACGGTGAAGCCCAGTGTCGTCGCTTCGGCGAGTGGCAACAGTACGATACTGCCAAAGGTAAAGAACATGCCGGTCGCGCCGAGGAAGGACCGTCGCAAATGCGCCCCAAAGCGTGTGGTCCTCAGGCTGGAAAGCCCGGTGGAAAACAGCACCCAGACGAGCACAACCGGGATGGCCATGAACTGACGCCAGAACATGATTTCCGGAAGGCGGATGCCGCTTTCACTCGCGAGCTTGACCACCATCGACATGGTCGACAGCCCGAATATCGCCCCCAGTCGGAAACCGAGGGCCAGCATGCGCCGGTCATCTATATGGGTTGAATTTGCGGTCACGCGAAATCGCATAGGCGACCTCGAATGGGACGCAACAGATTTATGAATGAGGGGAAGGGCTGTTCCCTAAGCTTGCGGTTGACTGCCCGCCTCGGCTAACGCGCTCTGCATGAAACATGCTCTCACCGTCACCCGCGCCCAGAATTTCGCCTCTTGGTATCAGGAGGTCATCTCCGAAGCCGATCTGGCCGAGGAGTCGGGCGTCCGCGGCTGCATGGTCATCCGCCCCTGGGGTTATGGCATGTGGGAGCGCATCCAGAAGCTGATGGATGCCGAAATCAAGCTGGCAGGCGTGGACAATTGCTACTTCCCGCTCTTCATTCCGCTGTCCTTCTTTGAAAAGGAAGCCGACCATGTGGAAGGCTTTGCCAAGGAAATGGCGGTAGTTACGCACCACCGGCTGATCGGGGATGGCAAGGGCAAGCTGGTGCCCGACCCGGAGTCGAAGCTGGAAGAGCCGCTGGTTGTCCGCCCGACGTCAGAAACCGTCATCGGTGCGGCGATGAGCCGCTGGGTGCAAAGCTGGCGCGATTTGCCGCTGATGGTCAACCAATGGGCGAACGTCGTCCGTTGGGAAATGCGCACGCG
>CAJBSR010000103.1 GCA_903958285.1 uncultured Sphingomonadales bacterium | reverse complement strand
GGATCAGCCAGCCGTCCCTATATGCGCATTTCAAGAGCCGCGAAGATATAGCAGTCAAATTGAGCGAACGGGCTTTTGAACAGCTCAGTGCGCGGATGGCCGCAGCAGCGCACGCAACCGGGACGCCGCACGAGCGCCTGCATTCTATGGGGCAAGAATATGTTGCATTTGGGCTTGAGCAAAGCGCTGCCTATCGGATTGCCTTCATGCTCGAAAAGACAACGGCGCATCCAACAGATCAGGAGGCCATTCATGAAAGCGGCATGCGCTGCTTTGCCATCCTGCACGACCTGTTCAAAACGGTGCGCAATAGCGACGATCTCAAAACCGCAGCGCTGGCGCAGTCTGCGTGGGCCAGCATGCACGGATTGGTCGCGCTGCTCCTCAGTCGCCCGGAATTTCCCTGGATCGATCAGAACGCGTTGATCGCCTGCCACCTCGAACATGTTTGTCGACGCGCGTTTGATTGACACCGGCGCGCAGCAATAAAGCCTGAGACTATCCCTGCCCCTTCAACCCGGATTGAAGAGCCGTTCAATTCCGGATAAAGGGGCTTTATGACCGAATTATCAGCATCCCGCCGCCAACACCTCATTGATGCCGCCGTCTCCACATTGGCTGAGGATGGTATCGTTGAATTTACGTTCAACAAGGTCTCCCAGCGAGCCGACGTCTCGGCAGCTCTGATCGTCCACTATTTCGGAAACAAGGATGCGCTGCTCGAAGCCGCCTTCCGATCCGTCGCGCGGCAGTTGAACAATTACGCCGCCGCAAGAATCCGCCTCGCCGCCGGGCCACGTGCGCGCATTGAGGCCTTGGTCGATGCGCATCTTGGCCACAATGACTATGCCGAGGAAACGGCCCGCGTCTGGCTGTCCTTCTGGGGACAGGCGCTGCATGTGCCCCAACTGGCGCGGGTGCAACGCGCGCATCAGCAGCGGATGCTATCCAATCTGAAATATGATTTGCGCCAACTGGTCGACGCCGGCGACGTGCAGCCGATGGCGGACACCATCGCCGCGATGGTCGATGGCGTTTGGCTGCGCGCGGCGATGAACGGCGGATCAGCCCTGCAAAATGGTCTGGCCCGCGATCTGATTTTTGACTTCATTGCTCGCAACCTGAAGGGCGCTCCGCCCTCCCCCGTTGCTGACAGCTTTGACACGATCAATCCGGCAACAGGGCAAGTGCTCGCCACGATCCAGATTGATGGACAGGCAGAGGTCAACAAGGCTGTGGCCCGCGCCGCCGAGGCGCAAAAGCTTTGGGCCAAAACGCCCGGCGTGGAGCGTGGGCGCATCCTGCACCGCGCGGCGGCCCTTTTGGTTGAGCGCAACGAGGCGATCGCTACACTTGAGGCGCAGGACACCGGCAAACCCATTCAAGAAACCATTGCCGTAGACGTCCTATCCGGCGCGGATTGCATCGAATATTATGCGGGCCTTGCGCGCACGATTGCCGGGGAACATCACGATCTTGGCACCGGCGCCTTTGGCTATTCTAGGCGGGAGCCTTTGGGCGTTGTCGCGGGCATTGGCGCGTGGAACTATCCCATCCAGATTGCCTGCTGGAAATCAGCGCCTGCCTTGGCCTGCGGCAATGCAATGATCTTCAAGCCTGCCGAACTGACCCCGCTGACTGCGATTGAGCTGGAAAAGGCCTATCGCGATGCGGGCCTGCCCGATGGGCTGTTTCAGGTCGTGCAGGGCAAGGGAGACACCGGCCGGTTACTCAGCCTTCACCCCGATATCGCCAAGGTATCGCTGACAGGGGAAGTCGGCACCGGCAAGAAGGTGATGGTCGATGCAGCAGGCACCCTCAAATATGTAACGTTTGAACTGGGCGGCAAATCCGCGCTGATCGTGTTTGAAGATGCCGATCTGGACGAAGCGGTGTCGGGTGCCCTGCTCGCCAATTTCTATTCGGCGGGCGAAGTGTGCACCAATGGCACACGTGTCTTTGTCCACAAGGCCGTCCGCGATGCCTTCCTCGCCAAGCTCAAGGCACGCACCGAAGCGATGATCATCGGCGATCCGCTCGATCCGGCGACACAGATGGGCGCGTTGATCTCGCCTGCTCATATGGAAAAGGTGCTGGGCTATATCGCGCTTGGCCAACAGCAAGGCGCGACCATGCTAACGGGCGGCAAACGTGTGACGACGGGTGACTTGGCAAAAGGCGCCTTTGTTGAGCCAACCATCTTCACCGGCTGCACCGATGATATGGCCATCGTCCGCGAAGAGATTTTCGGTCCCGTCATGGCAGTGCTGGACTTTGAAGATGAGGCCGAGGTCGTGGCCCGCGCCAATAACACAAGCTTTGGTCTGGCCGCCGGCATTTTCACCAACAACCTAACCCGCGCCCACCGCGTGATTGCGGCGCTAGAGGCCGGCACCTGCTGGATCAACACCTACAACATCACACCGATTGAAATGCCCTTTGGCGGCAACAAGCAATCTGGTCTGGGTCGCGAAAATGGCCGGGCGGCGATCGAACATTATACCCAGTTGAAGAGCGTCTATGTCGCGATGGAGAAGATCGATGCCCCCTATTGAGGCTGCCGATTACATCATCGTCGGTGCAGGGTCGGCGGGATGCGTGCTCGCCGACAGGCTGAGCGCGGATGGCAAGCATCAGGTCGTCTTGCTGGAATTTGGCGGCAGTGACCGGTCGATCTTCATCCAGATGCCTGCCGCCCTCGCCTATCCCATGAACACCAAAAGGTGGAACTGGGGCTATGAAAGCGAACCTGAGCCTCATCTGAATAACCGCCGCCTGAACTGCCCACGCGGCAAGGGTCTGGGCGGCTCCTCGTCGATCAATGGCCTCGTCTACGTTCGCGGCAATGCGCTCGATTTTGAACGCTGGAAAGAAGAGGAAGGCGCCACTGGCTGGGGCTATGCCGATGTGCTGCCTTATTTCAAACGCGCCGAAGGCCGCGCAGAGGGTGGCGACGAGTATCGGGGCGGCGATGGGCCGCTCTCGACCAGCTACGGCCCACTTGACAACCCGCTGCATCAGGCTTGGCTCGATGCGGCGCAACAGGCAGGCTATGGCCTGACCGAAGACTATAATGGATATGCCCAAGAAGGCTTTGGCCGGATGGATATGACCGTGCGGAACGGTACCCGCTGCTCGGCGGCCAAGGCCTATCTGTATGAGGCGCGCAAGCGGCCCAACCTGCAGGTCATCGAACAGGCGCTCGCAACGCGGATCCTGTTTGAAGGCACGCGCGCGGTTGGCATTGAATATGAACAGGCGGGCAAGCTGCACCAGTTGCACGCCGCGCGTGAGGTCATTCTGTCGGGCGGACCGATCAATTCGGTTCAGCTTCTCAAGCTGTCCGGCATCGGCCCTGCTGAGGAGTTGAAAGAGCTGGGGATTGAAGTGCGCGCTGACCGCCCGGGCGTCGGTGCGAACCTGCAAGATCATCTGGAATTCTACTTCCAGATGGCCTGCACCCAACCCATCACGCTCTACGGCAAGGCGAACTTGTTCGGCAAAGCGATGGTCGGCGCGCAATGGCTGTTCGGGCGATCCGGCCCGGGGGCATCAAACCAGTTCGAAAGCTGCGGCTTCATCCGCAGCCGCGCCGGGATCAAATATCCCGATATTCAGTATCACTTCTTCCCGATGGCGATCAATTACGATGGGTCGTCGCTGGCATCGGAACATGGCTTTCAGGCCCATGTCGGCCCGATGCGCTCCAAGAGCCGCGGCACGGTGAAGCTCCGCAGCACCGACCCGCACGAAAAGCCCAAAATCCTGTTCAATTATATGAGCCATCCCGATGATTGGGCGGACATGCGTGCCTGCGTCCGCCTGACGCGGGAGATTTTCCAGCAGCCCGCCTTCGCGCCATTCCGTGGCCGCGAGATTCAGCCCGGTGCAGACTGCGTGACCGATGAACAGATCGATGCGTTTATTGCCGAGCACGTCGAAAGCGCGCTTCACCCCAGTTGCACGTGCAAGATGGGAAACCCGCAGGACCCGATGGCTGTGGTCGACCCAGAACTGCGCGTCATAGGCGTTCAGGGCCTGCGCGTCGTGGACAGCGGCGTGATGCCCTCGATTACCACCGGCAATCTCAACGCGCCGACCATCATGATCGGGGAAAAGGGCGCCGACCATATCCTCGGCAAGCCGATGCTCGCCCCCTCCAACGCCCCTTATTACGTGGCACCTGACTGGGAAACGCGCCAGCGATGACCGCCACCATCACCGAACCCGCCCGCCAGATCGACGTGATCCGCGAGACCGATGTGCTTGTTGTTGGATCAGGTCCGGGAGGCCTCGCCGCCGCTTTGGCCTCTTCGCGGGCGGGCGTCGAAACAACGCTACTCGAACGCTATGGCTGCTTTGGCGGCAACATCACGCAGGTCGGCGTGGAAGGCTTTGCCTGGTATCGCCACCCCGCCACTATCGACAGCGAAGGCATTGGAAGGGAATTTGAAGACCGCGCCAAAGCTATGGGTGCGGCCATGCCGGAACCGCAATCCATCAGCCACAGCCTTGATGCCGAAGGGTTCAAGTTCGTCGCTGATACGCTGGTCGAGGAAGCGGGCGTCATCCCCATGCTCCACCGGCTTTTCGTTGCGCCGATCATGGAGGGGGACACCATTCGCGGCGTCATCGTCGAGAGCAAAGCAGGCCGGGAAGCCATCCTCGCCAAGCGAGTGATTGACGCGACGGGGGACGCTGACATCGCCCACCGTGCAGGCGCGCCCACGCACATGCATCCGATCGATGAGATGATGTCCGTCTCCGTCATGTTCTCCATGTGCGGGGTCAACAAAACCCGGTTCATCGATGCGGTGAAGGCTGACCCGCAGACCTATGGTGACTGGGCCGTGGGCGGCGAATGGGAAGTGATCACCAGCGGCAAGGAGGATGAGATGTTCTCTCCCTTCCTACGCAAGCCTTTCCAAAAGGCGCTGGAGGCAGGCCTCATCCCCGACAGCGTGAAAACCATGGCGGGCACATGGGGCACAGTCTCTGATCAAGGCGATCTCACCTATCTCAACATGTGCCACCTCTATCTCGACGGCACCAACCCCGATGCGCTCACCCATGGCGAAATGGCCGGACGCAAACAGGCGATGCACGCCATTGCGGCGCTTCAGGCCTTCATGCCCGGCTGCGAGGATGCCAAGCTGCGCAACTTCGGCATGACGCTTGGCATCCGCGACACGCGCAAGATTGACGCCGTCTACAACATGACGGCCGATGACGTGATGGAACAGGGCCGGTTTGACGATAGCGTCGGCATCTTCCCGGAATTCATTGATGGCTATGGCTATCTGATCTTGCCGACCACAGGCCGCTATTTCCATGTGCCGTACCGGTCGATGCTTCCCAAGGGTATCAAGAACCTAATCGTTACCGGCCGCGTGATCGGTGGCGACAAGGTGAGCCATGCGGCCGTCCGCAACATGATGTGCTGCGCCGTGGCCGGACAAGGCGCAGGCGTGGCGGCTGCCGTTGGCGTGAAAACCGATCGCGGGTTTGCCGAGGTTGATATCGGAAAAGTGCAATCGGAGCTGCTGCGGCAGGGCGCGCGCATATCATAAACCGGACGAAGCGCCTTTTAAACATAACCCAACCAGCGACTATTGGTAACGACGCCCCAGTCGAGAAAAATTATCACAATTTTTGAAGCACTTGCCGCACGATACTAGAATCTTCATAAGCGTCGCATGGCAAGCATGTTCCGATCAATCAGCTTCAAAATTTTTGGAATTTCCCTAGGTCTTCTGATCATGATGTTCGCGACGG
>CAJBSR010000102.1 GCA_903958285.1 uncultured Sphingomonadales bacterium | reverse complement strand
CAAGACCGCTCACACCGGCAATCCGGCCAAGCCCGAGCAGCATAATTGCCGCTGAAAGTCCGATCAGCAAACCACCCGTAAGGCCTTCAACCGGCATGGCATCTGGAAAACCGGGGATCATACCGCGTTGACCGGAATCTTGAGGTAAGTGATACCATTGTCATCCGCCGCTGGCATATGACCGGCACGCATATTGACCTGAACCGACGGAAGGATCAGGCGCGGCATGTCGAGCGTTGCATCGCGTGCCTCACGCATTGCGACGAACGCGTCTTCGGTCAGGCCATCATGGATGTGAATATTGGCTTTGCGCTCTGCCTCAACGGTCGTCTCCCAGACGTAGTCCTTGCGACCTTCTGGCAGATAGTCATGGCACATGAAGAGGCGCGTATCGGCTGGCAACGCTAGGATGCGGCGGGCTGATTGGTAAAGTGTGCGGGCATCCCCGCCGGGGAAATCGGCCCGCGCCGTGCCGTAATCTGGCATGAACATCGTGTCGCCGACAAACACCGCGTCACCGATGACATACGCGATGCAGGCAGGCGTATGCCCGGGCACATGCAGCACTGTCACATCGAGGTTCCCGATCTGAAAACAATCTCCGTCTTTCCAGAGTTGATCAAAATCCGAACCATCGCGCTGAAAATCACTGCCCGCATTGAACAGCTTGCCGAACACTGTCTGCACCGTGACGATGTGCTCACCGATGGCGATCTTCCCACCCAGCTTCTGCTGTAAATAGGGTGCTGCCGATAGATGGTCGGCATGCGCATGGGTTTCTAGCAGCCAATCGACGGCTAATCCCTTTTCTGTAACGTATGCGATGATCGCATCCGCCGAGCCAAATGACGTACGCCCCGAAGCTGGGTCATAGTCCAGAACGCTGTCGATAATCGCAGCTCGTTCGCTCTCAGGATCATGAACAACGTAGGTGACGGTGTTGGTCGGGCCGTCAAAAAAGGACTTAATAACCGGAACGCCTCGTTGCGCTGCGGCGACTTGCGCGCTTGCTTTCTCAAGGGCTGAGTCGATCACGGAAATCTCCTATAAATTCATATTTACATGAACTATGTAATTGATTAAGAATGTTGCGTCAAGAAGCGAGCTGCAGCATTGCGATGAGGATGAGAAAGAAGAGCGCATGACCGAATCAACAGGCACTGTGGCAATCCGTTCCATTAGGGTCGGAGACACTGCACCTGACTTCATCGCCCGCTCGACGAAGGGGGAGGTGCGGCTTTCCTCCTATCGCGGAAAATGGCTTATCTTCTTCTCGCATCCTGCTGATTTCACGCCGGTTTGCACGACTGAATTTGTCGGCCTAGCTAAACGTCAGGCAGCATTTGATGCGCTTGATTGTGCGCTTGTCGGCCTCTCCGTTGACAGCCTGTATTCCCATCTCGCTTGGATCCGCGCGATCGAAGAGCAATTTGGCGTCGCTATCGAGTTTCCGGTCGTCGAAGACCCGAGCATGGCGGTTGGTTTCGCTTATGGGATGATAGACCATGCCAGCACTGATGCGATGGCGATGCGCACAGCCTATTTCATCAATCCCAACGGGGTCGTTTGTGCCATCACTACCTATCCGCACAATGTTGGGCGATCAGCTGACGAAATGCTCCGTCTGGTGGCGGCGCTAAAGGCCGTTGAAGAGAACAAAGGATGCGCGCCGGAGGGTTGGCAGCCGGGTGCCGCTTTGTT
>CAJBSR010000101.1 GCA_903958285.1 uncultured Sphingomonadales bacterium | reverse complement strand
CGGATGCTGCTTCCAGCGCTGGAATTCCTCAAACGGGAAGACGTGCGGGTTCTTATAATCCAGCGCGACAACGAAGCCCAAGGCAACCTGATTGTTCGCCTGATGGTAGAGGAAGCCACCGCCCCAGCTGTCGGTTTCCGTCAGCGGCCAACCTTGCGTGTGGATGACGCGGCCGGGCTCATGCTTGTCGGGGTCAATGTCCCACAATTCCTTCATGCCAAGGCCGTAAACTTGCGGCTGGCAATCTGCTTCCAGATCGAACTTCGCCTTCAACTGCTTGGTCAGATGGCCGCGCGCGCCTTCGGCAAAGAGGGTGTACTTCGCGTGAAGTTCCATGCCCGGCTGATAGTCCGGCTTATGGCTGCCATCGCGGGCAACGCCCATGTCACCGGTGGCGACGCCTTTGACCGAGCCATCGTCATTGTAGAGGATTTCGGCGGCAGGAAAGCCGGGGAAAATTTCAACGCCAAGGTTCTCGGCCTGGCCTGCGAGCCAGCGGCACAGATTGCCGAGTGAGCCGGTATAGGTGCCCTTATTGTGCATCCAGCCGGGGGTGAAAATGTGCGGGATCGCCATGTGGCCGCCAGCGGAGAGAACCCAGTGATGGTTCTCCGTCACCGGCACATCGGCCATGGTGCAGCCCTGTTCTTTCCAGTCGGGGAGCAGCTCATCCATGGCCCGCGGGTCGAACACCGCGCCAGAAAGGATGTGCGCGCCGACTTCCGATCCCTTTTCAAGGATGCAGACCGACAGATCGGCGTTCAGCTGTTTGAGCCGGATCGCGGCTGACAGGCCGGCAGGCCCGCCCCCAACAATCACAACATCATACGGCATCGATTCCCGTTCGCTCATGGCGCATTCGTCTCCTGTTCGGCCGGCCTTTCGAGTTGTCGCGGCCCAGTTTCAGTCTGGCAGATAGCGAAGCGATTGCGGTTGACCAACAGGAATTATGCGGGTTGAAGGCCCGTTGTGAATGAAGTGCAAACCGCCGTCGATCCGCGACTTGTCGCTGCTGCATTGCAGTGGTGGGACGATATGGGTGTCGACACGCTGGTGGAAGACGCGCCGCAGCCTTGGTTGGGCCGCGTCGCCGTAGCGTCGGCTCCCAGTGGAGCCGCGCCAATGGCCGCGCGTGCGAAGCCTGATGAGGCGCCTGCACCGGCGGCCCTTCCTGCGACCCTCGATGCCTTTGTGGAGTGGCTGGCGACCGATGCCAGCGTGCCGGAAGCCGGTCCGCCGCATCTCCGGCTGCGGCCATTTGGCACGCCGGGGGCCGCGATCACCATTATTACGGACATGCCCGAGGTGGGCGACGCCGAATCAGGCGCGCTCTTTTCCGGCGAAGTGGGGCGGCTGTTTGACCGGATGCTCGCCGCCATCGGGCTGGACCGGGACAAGGTCTATTGCTTCGCGCTGACGCCGGGACGTCCGCCTTCGGGCCAGACGGCGAAGGAGGCGCTGCCGCGTCTTGGAGAAATTGCCAAGCATCATCTGGGGCTTGTGAACCCACAGGCGGTCTGGCTGCTTGGACAGTCGACCAGCCGTGCCTTGCTTGGGCTGGATGCGACCAACACGCACAAATCAGGCCAGAAAATTAACCACATACGGTCTATGGTCCCTGCGATCGCCAGCTCCGCGCCGCGTCTTTTGTTGCAAAGCCCGCAACGTAAGGCCGCCGTCTGGCAGGATATGCAGATGCTTGTCGGGGGACAATTGGCGTGAAGTTGATTTCGGGTATTGCTTTGGTTTTGACGGGTCTGGTTACAGCGCCCGCATCTGCACAATCTTCGTCCGCAACTTCCGCCTCGGCACTGGCCCCCAACTTTGCAGCTCAGCTCGGGCCGAATGCGCGGGCGCGGTATAAGGATGTTTTCGTCTCGGTCCGCAGCGGCCAATGGGATGTCGCCCAAGCTGGTCTGGACTCCATGCCGGAAGGGCCCCTCCACGCCATTGCATGGGCCGAGCTTTATCTCGCCAAGGGGTCACCCAAGGTTGAGCCTGAAAAGATCGCAGCGCTGCTCGAAAAGGCGCCGCAGTTGCCGCAAGCGGCGCAGCTGGCGCGGCTGGCGAAATCCCGCGGGATGGACGTTGGGTTCAACCTGCCCACAACGCGGGAGCTGGTCTGGCTCGGCAGCGCCCCGCGCCGTGCGCGGATGGCGGCGTCTCCGGATGGTGTCGCCAACGCGCTGAACGCCCGTATCCAGCCGCTGATCAAAGACAATATGCCGTTTGAGGCCGAAGCCATCGTGATGGAGAGCGAAGCCTCCTTGTCGCCTGAAGGCCGGGCCGAACTGATGCAGAAGGTCGCCTGGTCTTACTACATCACCGGCGATGACATTTCCGCCCGCCGCGTCGCCGCGCTGGGGCAGGCAGGTTTCGGCAATTGGGCCGCTATGTCCGATTGGACGATGGGCCTCGCGGCCTGGCGCAGCCGGGATTATGTCGCCGCCTTGGATGCCTTTGAATCCGCCGCCGCCCGTTTCCAGAATGACGATATGGACGCCGCCGCACACTTTTGGGCCGCGCGCGCCGCGATGGCATCGGGCCAGCCGGAAAAGGTCGACGCGCATCTGAAGGCGGCTGCGCGCAATGGCGAGACATTTTACGGCCTGCTCTCGGCCGAACGGCTGGGCATCGCCAAGACCATCCAGAAAGTGCCGGACGACATTGCCGATGTCGAAAAGCTGCCCAATGTCCGCGCCGCCCTTGCGCTGGCGGAAATTGGGGAGATGGACCTCGCCGATGAGATGATCCGCCATCAGGCCCGCATTGGTGATCCGCGTCGCCATGCCGCACTTGCCGCACTTGCCGGACGGATGGACCTGCCCGGAACGCAGCTTTGGCTCGCGCATAATGGCCCCGCCGGTGCCCGCGCGCCGGCCTCTGCCCGCTATCCCATGCCCCGCAACTGGGTGCCCGAAGGCGGCTGGCGGGTGGATAAGGCGCTGGTCTATGCCCACGCCCTTCAGGAATCGAACTTCCGCCCCACGGTCGTCAGCCCGGCGGGCGCGCGCGGCCTGATGCAGGTCATGCCCGGCACCGCCGCGATGATGGCCCGCGCCAAGGGACGGGACAGTGTCGGCTCCCTCAATGATCCTGCCACCAACATGGAATATGGGCAGAGCTTTATTGAACGGCTGCGCGATATGCAGGTGACAGGCGGGATGCTCCCCAAGGTCATCGCCGCCTATAATGCCGGCCCGCTGCCCATCGGCACCTGGAATGAGCGCAGCCGTGATAACACCGATCCGCTGCTGTACATTGAGTCCATTCCCTATTGGGAAACGCGGGCTTATGTGACGATCATCATGCGCAATTACTGGATGTATCAGATGCAGACGGGCGACCAGACGACGAGCCTGACGGCCCTGTCGCAGGGCATGTGGCCCCGCTTTCCGGGGCTTCCCGGCCCCACCGCCGTCCGCATGGACCGGGTGAGCGGAGTGGCCAGTGCCAATTGACGAGACCGCGGAATTCAAGCCGATCCGCATTGCCGTCCTCACCGTATCAGACAGCCGGACGCGCGAAACCGACAAATCCGGCGGCTATCTGTGTGAGGCCCTGCAAGACCTTGGCCACACGCT
Organism: uncultured Sphingomonadales bacterium; assembly: GCA_903958285.1. Lineage (GTDB taxonomy): Bacteria > Pseudomonadota > Alphaproteobacteria > Sphingomonadales > Sphingomonadaceae > Aquisediminimonas. The sequence continues at coordinate 550 of CAJBSR010000101.1, read as the reverse complement.
GGCCGATTATGCCCTCGTCCCCGATGATCAGGGCGCCATCCTTGGCCGCCTGCACCAATGGGTGGATGATCAGTCGATCAACTGCATCCTCATCACCGGCGGCACCGGCGTCACCGGCCGCGATGTGACGCCAGAGGCGCTCGCCGTTCTGGGCGGTAAGGAAATCCCCGGCTTTGGGGAGCTGTTCCGCTGGATCAGCTACCGCACCATCGGCACCTCCACCATCCAGTCGCGCGCCATCGCGTACATCGTGCGCTCGACCTATATCTTCGCCATGCCCGGCTCCACCGGCGCCTGCGCCGACGCGTGGGAACACATCCTCGTCCACCAGCTCGACAGCCGGTTTAAACCCTGCAACTTCGTGGACCTCATCGGAAGATTGCGGGAGTCTTGAGGGCATCTGCTCCCTCTCCCCTTGAGGGAGAGGGCTGGGGTGAGGGGGCGTAAACCCATAGAGGTTCGCGCAGAGACGCAAAGCCCGCAGAGGTTTCGCACCAATCCCCCAACCCCGCGTCATCCTGCCCACCACCTCGTCATCCTGAACTTGTTT
>CAJBSR010000100.1 GCA_903958285.1 uncultured Sphingomonadales bacterium | reverse complement strand
GATGTGGAGTTCTGCGCTTGCGCGCCCACCCCAGTCATCCACCTTGGCACGCCCTGCGACCCAGAGACGTCGTCCGCGCGCGCCATGAAGAATGGCCTGCCCCAGCTCAGTCTCTGCCTGACGGAAGGCGACGGTCTTCAAGGATCGGCCATCCTCCCCCGCCATGATGGCGCGGACGTGATCCTTGCCGACAACATCCGCCTTCACCACACGCATCGGCCCTGCCGCAATGCGCGGGGCGGGCCAGCCCATGCCATAGGGGCCCGCTTCCTCCAACGCGTCTGCCAGAGCAGGCGTGACGCCGCCGGGGGCCACCACTGCATCGATCAGCAGCGCCCGGCTCTCGCTGGCCTTTGCAACATCACTGGCAAGGCGTTCATCAAGGAATTCCGCAAAGGCGTCGACCTTGTCCTTAGCGACGGTCAACCCGGCCGCCATGGCATGGCCACCGCCCGCGACGAGCAGGCCCATATCCTTGGCCGCCAGCACCGCAGCCCCAAGGTCGACGCCCGAAATGGACCGGCCGGAGCCCTTGCCCGTGCCGTCTTCGTCCACCGCGATGACGATGGCGGGGCGGCCCAGCTTTTCCTTCAGGCGGCCTGCGACAATGCCGATGACACCCGGATGCCAGCCGTCGCCCGTCACGACGACGACAGCCCGGTTGCCTTGCGCGCCGGTCAGCGTGTCCGCCTCTTCCTGCACTGAGGCCTCAATGGCGCGGCGTTCTGTGTTGAGCAGATCAAGTTCAGCCGCAATTTCCTGCGCCTCTACGGGGTCTTCCGTGGTCAACAGCCGCACGCCAAGGTCAGACTTGCCGACGCGCCCGCCGGCGTTGATGCGCGGGCCAAGGGCAAAGCCGAGATCGGAACAAATCGGCGCGCGCGTGAGGCGTGAAGCGGTGATGAGGGCATCCAGCCCGACATTGCGGCGGTTGGCCATAATCTTGATGCCCTGCGCCACGAACGCGCGGTTCAGCCCGCGCAGCTGCGCCACATCCGCCACCGTGCCCAGCGCGACAATATCGAGGAGCTCGAGCAGCTTTGGCTCGTCCCGCGTCGCAAACCAGCCCCGCCCGCGCAGCACGCGGACAAGGGCGGCGGCCAGCAACCAGGCCACACCGACAGCAGCGAGGTGGCCATGGGCAGCGCCCTCTTCCTCATCCAGCCGGTTCGGGTTGACGAGCGCATGCGCGATGGGAAGCGAGGCGGCGCATTTATGGTGATCGACAACGATGACATCGAGGCCCGCGGCCTTGGCCATCGCCAGCGCTTCAAAGGCCTGCGCGCCGCAATCGACCGTCACGACAAGTGTCGAGCCGCCTGCTGCCAGTTGCACCAAGGCATCGCCCGAAGGGCCATAGCCTTCCAGCAGACGGTCCGGAATATAATAGCCAGCCTCCAGCCCCAATTGGCGCAGCAGGCGGATGAGGAGCGCTGCAGAGGTCGCCCCATCGACGTCATAATCGCCGAAGATGGTGACGGTCTCGCCCGATGTCACCGCATCAGCAAGCCGTTCAGCCGCGGTGTCCATGTCGCGGAAGATGGACGGGTCCGGCATGAAGGCGCGGATCGTCGGGTTGCGATAGGCGTCGAGATCCTCAAACGGGCAGCCGCGGGCGAGCAAAAGCTGCGTGACGAGATCATCCGCTTCGCCCCCTGCGCCCCGCCAGCGCCAGGCCTGTCCGGTGATCGATCGTTCAAAGACTGCGGGAAGTGTCATCGCACCACCGCATAGCCGGTTCGCCCGAAGGGCGGCAAGGGAAAGCCGCTAGCGAGGCGGCGGCGGTGGCTCGCTTGGGGCCGGATTGCTGGGCTGGACCGAAACACCATCCTTATTGATGTTCACATCCACGCTGACGCCGCCAATCTCGGTGCTCAGCCGGGCGGAGGGTTCCGCGCCAAGATCAATATCGGCATCGCGGATATCGAGGGGCGGCAGCGCTTCCATGATGTCATTGCCAAGCGGGGTGTCCGGCAGTGCCTCTTCCTTGGGCGCCGCTTCGACGCGCGCGCCTGCCACAGCCTGCGTCATGAAATCCCGCCAGATGCGCGCGGGCAGACCACCGCCATGGATGCCGCGCAAAGGCTGGTTATCGTCCCGACCAATCCAGACCCCAACAACCAGATCACCCGCAAAGCCTACGAACAGCGCGTCGCGATTGTCCTGCGTTGTGCCCGTTTTGCCATAGGCCGCCACGGCAAGGTTCGCCGCGCGCGCCGTGCCGCCGTTTATGGGGGCAGAGAGCAGGTCGAGCATGCCCTGATGCACTTTGCCGCCTAGGCTGCGCTGCGGGCTCCACAAGCGCGCGAGGATGCCCGGCGCGTCCTTGGGCAAGGCATGCGGGTCCACGGGATAGTTGTTGGCCGCAATCGCCGCATAGGCGGAGGTCAGTTCCAGCAGCGTGACGCCCGATGTGCCGAGGGCGAGGCTGGGGTCAGCCGTCAGCGGGCTGCGAATGCCAAGGTCGCGCGCGGCTTGCAGCACAGCCTTATCGCCCAGTTTTTCATAGAGGCGGACAGCCGCGACATTGCTCGACTTGGCGAAGGCCTGCTTGAGCGAAATTTCTCCACGGTAGCTGCCATTGGCATTTTTGGGGCGATAGGCGCCTTGCGTAAACGGCGTATCTGAAATTGTCGTCTCCGGCGTCATCCCGGCGCGCATGGCCGCCAGATAGACGAACAACTTGAAGGTTGATCCCGGCTGGCGCCGTGCCTGTGTGGCGCGGTTGAAAGTCGACTGCTTATAGCTCTTGCCGCCGATCATCGCGACGACCTCACCATTGGGCCGCATCGCCACAAGCGCGACCTGCGCCTCCCCCAATGGCGCGCGGGCAACGACGTTGCGGGCAATCCGCTGCAACCGGGCGTCAAGCGTGGTCTTGATTTCGCCCTGCCCATAGGCGTCCTCGGCCTGCGCGCGCGCCTGTGCAATCGCCCAATCCGCAAAATAGGTGCCCGTCGGCGGGCCGGGCTCTGGCCGCACGTCAAGCCGCGCGGGCGGTGCGGCCTTGGCTTCGGCTTCAGAGATGAAACCTGCCGCCACCATCGCTTGCAAGACGCGCTCCGCCCGCGCCTGCGCGCCTTTCAGATTACGCGTCGGGTTGAGCCGGCTGGGCGCCTGCACCATTCCAGCCAGCATCGCCGCCTGCGACAGCGTCAGCCGCTCTGGCCTGCGGTGGAAGAAATGCAGGGACGCAGCGCGCAGCCCGTAAGCATTGTCGCCGAAATAGACGTTGGAGAGATACCGCTCCAGAATTTCATCCTTGGTCAGCCAAGTCTCCAGCCAGAAGGCGATAAGCATTTCGCGCGCCTTGCGGCTGAGGCTACGTTCCGGCGTGAGGAAAGTGATCTTGGCGAGCTGCTGCGTGATTGTGCTGCCGCCCTGTGTGCCACCTTCGCCCATATTGTTGACAAAGGCCCGCGCAACGCCGCGCGGATCGACGCCCCAATGTGAATAAAAGCGCCTATCTTCAATGGCAATGAAGGCCTGCTTCACATGATCTGGGAGCTCCGCCGCCTTGACGGGCGCATCAATATTTGCGCCGTTGCGGGCAATGGCTTGCCCGTCGGACGCGAGCAACGTCAGTTCAGGCGGCGCAATCGGCTCCAGCGATTTGGACAAAGGGGCTGTGAACGCCAGCCAGACGAACGTCGCCAGAAAGAGAAGCAGCGCTGCCCATGCGGCGCGCTTGGCCCAAAGCATCCGCGTGGGCCAGGGCGACGGCGCCTTTGATGCATCGGGGGCAAGCGGCGGCGCTGGCGCTGGCGCAGCAGCGTCCTTTTCCCCATCCCATGCTTCAAAGGGCGATATGCCCGGTGTGCGTTCAGCCATGGGGTCCTGTATTATGCGAATAAGACGGCAAGTGCGAGAGGCGTTTCGACCAAGGTGGATGAAGCTGCGCTGAAGGCAAGCCGAGCAGCGCTTCCAGTCGCTCTTTGCGAAACGATCAATCCAACGCACATCCCTTCTGGCCGACAAAATGCCGGAGGGCCGTGCCGCAAGCTTAGCCTTGCTTGCGGTGCTCGCCCCGCACCCAACGGACCGTACCGGAGCTTGCACGCATCACGACGCTTTCGGTCGTCATCTTGCCGCCGGGCAGGCGCTTCACGCCGTCCAGAAGCGACCCATCGGTGACGCCGGTCGCGGCAAAGATGCAGTCGCCCTTAGCCAGTTCCTTCAGGTCATAGATATAGTCGAGGTCCGTGATGCCCCATTTGCGCGCGCGGGCCCGTTCGTCATCATTGCGGAACAAGAGACGGCCTTTGAACTGGCCACCCACGCAGCGCAGCGCGGCCGCCGCGAGCACACCTTCCGGCGCGCCGCCCGAGCCCATGTACATGTCGATGGTTGTTTCAGGGTTGGTCACCGCGATGACGCCCGCCACATCGCCATCAGGGATGAGCATGATTCCGCAGCCAATGCCGCGCAGTTCCGCGATCAGCTTTTCATGGCGTGGGCGATCTAGCACGCACACGATGATTTCATTGGGTTCGACACCCTTTGCCTTGGCGACCGCCTGCACGTTTTCCGTCGCAGATTTGGCAAGATCGATAATGCCATCGGGATAGCCGGGGCCGACGGCCAGCTTGTCCATGTACACATCCGGCGCGTTCAGGAGATTGCCTTCTTCGGCAACCGCAAGCACAGCCAGCGCATTGGGGCCGGCCTTCGCCGTGATGGTGGTGCCTTCCAGAGGATCAAGCGCGATATCGATGCGCGGGCCAGTGCCGATGGCGGAGCCCACTTTTTCCCCGATGTAGAGCATCGGCGCTTCGTCGCGTTCGCCTTCACCGATAACGACCGTGCCGTCCATGGCGAGTTCGTTCAGGGCGGCGCGCATCGCTTCCACAGCGGCTGCGTCTGCTGCCTTTTCATCACCCCGACCGATGAGCGTGGACGCATTAATGGCGGCCGCTTCGGTGACGCGCACCATTTCCAGAACGAGAACGCGATCAAGAACCTTGCTTGCCGATACCATTGGACAATCACCCCAGGTTGAGTCAATTTGGCTTGCCCGTAGGACAGGACGTGTATGATGTCGAGACGATGGAGGGTGTTTAATCTGGCCGTCATGCTGACGTCATTGAGCGCCTCCGCCGGATGTGCGACCGCACCCGATGTCCTCCGCCCCTCCGCGCTCGAAATCTATCAGCAGAGAACCGCTGTGGAGCCGCGCTGTCGGCAGGCTGCAGGCGACGAGATCATCGTCTGTGGTCGTCGGGAGGCAGACCGCTATCGTGTCCCCCTCATCGAGCGCGACCCCGGCGATCCGCGCGGGGAAACCTTGATGGGGGAACGCGAGCGCATCCAGAACAAGACAACACCCTGCCAGCAGCGCGGGCCCTATCTGGTCGGCTGCGGCATGGTGGGCGTAACAGTCTCCACGACCCTTGGCCGCGACGGCATTCGCTATCGCCCGCTGGCCAAGTGAGCGGCCCCTAGACCTCCAGGATCGGCATCACCATTGGAGCTGCCTGCAAGCTGCTTGATCCTTCAAGCAGGCCGAGCGCCTTCACCACATTGGCCTCGCGGCATTCGTGCGTAACAATGGCCACAACGGCGGCGCCTTCTGCCGTCACGCCGCGTTGGCTCAAGGATTCAATAGAGACGTCGGCATCGCGCATGGCGGCGGTGATTTCGGCCAGCACACCCGGCCGGTCCGCCACGATGAAGCGCAGATAGGTGCGGGCCTTGCTTTCGCCGGCTGGCGCGCGGTCGGTGCGGGCAAGGCTGGCCACGGACATCGCAAAAGCCGGGCCGGTTTCACCGCGCGCAATATCGATCAAGTCGGCCACCACGGCAGATGCGGTCGGCCCCTCTCCTGCGCCCCGTCCCTGAAGGAACAGGCGTCCAACGAAATTGCCTTCCGCGACGACAGCGTTCAACGATCCCGTCACATGCGCCAGAGGATGCGCGAGCGGCACAAGGCAAGGCTGGACGCGTTGCAGCAGCCCATTGCCGGCCGACGCCATACCCACAAGGCGAATGCGATGGCCGAGCGACTCCGCTTCCACAATGTCGGCGGCGATGACATGGCGGATGCCGCGGATGTCGACACCTTCAAAGTCGATGGCCGTGCCAAAGGCGAGGCTCGCAAGGATCGACAGCTTATGCGCAGCATCCACGCCATCAATGTCAAAGCTCGGATCGGCCTCGGCATAGCCCAGCGCCTGTGCTTCGGCGAGCACCTCGGCAAAGTCGCGGCCTTCGCTTTCCATGGTGGACAGGATGTAATTGCATGTCCCGTTGAGGATGCCGAACACGCCCGAAATCTCGTTTGCCGCGGCGCCTTCCCGCAATCCCTTGATGACCGGAATGCCGCCAGCCACAGCGGCTTCGTATTTCAGCGCCACGCCTTTGCCTTCCGCCAGTCCGGCCAATTCCAAGCCGTGATGCGCGATCATCGCCTTGTTGGCGGTCACGAACGCGCGGCCACTGGCGATGGTGTTGCGGGCAAGGACCAGTGCCGGGCCATCGGACCCGCCGATCAGTTCCACGACGACATCGATATCCGGATGGCTGGCAAGCGAAGTTGTGTCATCAATCCACTCAAAGCCGGAGAGATCAACACCGCGGTCCCGGTTGCGGTCGCGCGCGGAGATGGCGACAATCTCAATGGGGCGTCCGGCGCGACGCTCAATAAGGTCGCGGTTCGCGTCGATCAGCTTGATCACGCCTGCGCCGACGGTTCCCAGACCGGCCAGTGCCACCCGCAACGCTTTTGCCATCCCATATGCTCCAATAATCTTGACTGCGCTGCCTTTAGGGTCCGGCGTCGTGATTGGGAATTCCCAATTTCAGTTCCGTTTTCGTCCTGTTCACACATGATGGTCGGGCTGTGCCAAGCTGGGACAGGGGCAAATTTGTAAGAGATTTGGTCGTTTAGCTGTGCATAGGCTGACCGCCGACCCGTGTTGTATTGAGTATTTGCTGTCATGTTTGCTTCGCGCCTCCGCGCAATGTCGATGATCAGAAAGAGGACATTGTCCCTCTGGTCGATCGGGGGGCTGGCGGCCTTAACCATGTCTTTCGTTGGATTGCAGGCAGCTAACTACACGGTCATTCCCGGTGTGCGCGGATATGAACTGACCATCCCGCTGGATGAGCCGCTGCCGATGTATGCGCCGCAGCCCAACGCCGCTGCGACCGAATCGGTCGGTCTCGGCGACGAAGTTCCGATGCCAACACCCATCGACGCGGCCGGAAATGCCATCCCCGCACCCGCCGCGCCGCAACAAATGCCGACCACACCCTTCTCGATACCGAGCCGATTTGACACTGGCCCTGCGGCTTCACCCTATGTCTTCAAAGGCAAAACCCCTGCTGACACACTGCGCGCTGCGATCTGCCTGACATCGGCGATCTATTATGAAGCGGCTTCCGAAAGCGATGATGGCCAGCGCGCTGTGGCGCAGGTGATCCTCAACCGCGTCCGCCATCCGGCTTGGCCGTCAACTGTCTGCGGTGTCATCTATCAGGGGTCTGACATGCCGGGCTGCCAGTTCAGCTATGCCTGTGATGGATCGATGGCACGCGTCCCGAGCCGCGACGGCTGGGCACGGGCAAGCCGCGTCGCACGCGCAGCGCTGGCGGGCTATGTCCACGCTCCGGTTGGCTTGGCGACCTTCTATCACACGCCGGCGGTCAACCCGACGTGGAACCGCTCGCTCATCATTTCAGCGGTGATCGGCAATCACATCTTCTACCGTATGCCGGGGACCCGGGGCGCCATGACGGCCTTCTATGGTCGCTATGCGGGCGCAGAGCCTTATCCCGGCCCGCTGCCGCGCCGCACGCCTTGGCCGACGCCTGCCACACCCGGTGCGTCGCCTGTGCCTGTCCCGACAAATGTCGCGGCCATGCCGACGGCGCCCTACCCGACCTATCAGGCCACAGCGCCCGCCGCTGCGACCAACGCCGCACCGCCCTCCCGGCGCGTGGGCGAAGACAACCGCTATGTGAAGAATGCCCTACCTGACAGCGATGTGCTCCCGCAGTATCGCAATTCAGGGCAGTGGATCGGGGACTGATCCAAAGCACCGTCCCAAAGGACACGTTGCCAAAGCTTCCCTTGCCACCCATCCGGTCGATCCCATATCGCCGGTGCAGCGATGATCGCTTGCCCGATTCTTTCCCCGTGCCGGGCACTTGCCTGAGTCGAACAAATATGGAACAGACTGTCCATGCTGACACATATTCAGGTGCGGGGTGCCCGCGAGCATAATCTTAAGGGCGTGGACGTCGATATTCCGCGCGACACGCTGACGGTCATCACCGGCCTGTCCGGATCTGGCAAATCGAGCCTCGCCTTCGATACGATCTACGCTGAGGGCCAGCGCCGCTACGTTGAATCGCTGTCGGCCTATGCACGCCAGTTTCTGGAGATGATGCAGAAGCCCGATGTAGACCACATTGAGGGCCTGTCGCCTGCGATCAGCATCGAACAGAAGACGACAAGCAAGAACCCACGTTCGACCGTCGCGACCGTCACTGAAATCTACGATTACATGCGCCTGCTCTGGGCGCGGGTCGGCATTCCTTATTCACCGGCCACCGGCTTGCCGATCTCTGCGCAGACTGTCAGCCAGATGGTTGACCGCGTGATGGCCCTGCCGGAAGGCACGCGGCTCTATCTGCTCGCGCCCGTCGTGCGCGGTCGTAAAGGGGAATATCGCAAGGAGCTGGCCGAATGGCAGAAGGCGGGCTTCACGCGCGTCCGCATCGACGGCGAATTCTACGAGATTGATGAGGCCCCTGCCCTCGACAAAAAGTATAAGCATGACCTTGAGGTCGTCGTCGACCGCATTGTCGTGCGCGAAGGCATCGAAACGCGACTGGCCGACAGCTTTGAAACCGCATTGAAGCTGGCCGATGGACTGACCTTTGTTGATCCGGCAGATGCGCCGACAGAAGCCGACAAGACAGCCAAGGAAGTTCTGGGCGACAACGCGCCTGAAGGCCGCATCGTCTTTTCCGAAAAGTTCGCCTGCCCGGTGTCCGGCTTCACCATTGAAGAAATTGCGCCGCGCCTCTTTTCGTTCAACGCCCCGCAAGGGGCCTGTCCGGTCTGTGACGGATTGGGTGAAAAGCTGTATTTTGACCCCGAGCTGGTCGTCCCGAATGAGAGCCTGTCGATCAAGGACGGGGCCATTGTGCCTTGGGCGAAATCCAACCCGCCCAGCCCTTATTATATGCAGGTGCTGTCGTCCGTTGCGCGCCACTTTGAATTCAGCCTGACCACGCCTTGGAAGGATCTCTCGGCAGAGTTCAAAGACATCCTCTTGAATGGCTCGTTGGAAATCATCCGCCTGACCTTTCAGGATGGCCGCAAGAGCTATGACGTCCACAAACAGTTCAACGGTGTCATTGGCAATCTCAACCGCCGCCTGCTGCAGACCGAGAGCGCCTGGATGCGCGAAGAGCTCTCCAAATATCAAAGTGCAGCCCCGTGTGAGGCGTGCCATGGCGACCGGCTGAAGCTGGAAGCGCTGTGCGTGAAGATCGCCGGATCAACGATCAGCGATGCGACACGCCTGTCCGTAGTTGATGCCGTCGCATGGTTCGGGGCGTTGGCAGATCAACTGACGCCGCAGCAACAACAAATTGCCAAGGCGATCCTGAAGGAAATCAACGAGCGGCTTGGCTTCCTCAACAATGTCGGGCTGGACTATCTCAACCTCAACCGCACCTCGGGCACGCTGTCCGGCGGGGAGAGCCAGCGCATCCGCCTCGCCTCGCAGATCGGGTCCGGCCTGTCCGGCGTGCTTTATGTCCTCGATGAACCGTCCATCGGCCTGCACCAACGCGACAATGACATGCTGCTCGCCACGTTGCAGCGGCTGCGCGATCTCGGCAATACGGTGATCGTTGTCGAACATGACGAAGACGCCATCCGTCATGCCGACTATATCATCGACATGGGTCCGGGTGCCGGCGTCCATGGCGGCGTCATCGTGGCCCAAGGGTCGCTCGCCGATATCGAGGCGGCCGAGGGCAGCCTGACCGCCGACTATTTGACCGGCCGACGCGAAATTCCTGTCCCGGCAAAACGCCGCAAGGGCACCGGCAAGAAGCTGACCGTGAAGGGCGCGCGCGAGAACAACCTGCGCAACGTCAGCGCGTCGATCCCGCTCGGCACCTTTACCTGCGTCACGGGCGTCTCCGGCTCCGGCAAGTCGAGCTTCACGATCGACACCCTGTATGCCAGCGCCGCACGGCAGTTGAACGGCGCCCGCATCGTCGCGGGCAAGCACGACAAAATCGAAGGCCTGCAGTTTCTCGACAAGGTCATCGACATTGATCAGTCGCCCATCGGCCGCACGCCGCGGTCTAACCCGGCAACCTATACCGGTGCCTTCACCAACATCCGCGACTGGTTTGCAGGCCTGCCCGAGGCGCAAGCACGCGGCTATAAGCCGGGCCGCTTCTCCTTCAACGTTAAGGGCGGGCGCTGCGAAGCGTGCCAAGGCGATGGCGTCATCAAGATCGAGATGCACTTCCTGCCCGACGTCTATGTGACGTGCGATGAGTGCAAGGGGGCGCGCTATAACCGCGAGACGCTGGAAGTGAAGTTCAAGGGCAAGTCGATTGCCGACGTTCTCGATATGACAGTTGAGGACGCGGTCGAATTCTTCAAGGCGGTGCCGCCGATCCGCGACAAGATGGCCATGCTTGCCGAAGTGGGCTTGGGCTATGTGCAGGTCGGCCAACAGGCCACGACGCTCTCCGGCGGCGAAGCGCAGCGCGTGAAGCTTGCCAAGGAACTGTCCCGCCGCGCGACGGGCAATACACTCTACATTTTGGATGAACCTACAACCGGTTTGCACTTTGAAGACGTGCGCAAGCTGCTCGAAGTTCTCCACGCGCTGGTCGAACAGGGCAATAGCGTCGTCGTGATCGAGCATAATCTGGACGTCATCAAAACGGCGGACTGGATCATCGATCTCGGACCCGAAGGCGGTGTGAAGGGTGGCATGATCGTGGCCGAAGGCACGCCCGAAAAGGTCGTTGAGGTGAGCGGCAGCTATACCGGTGCCTACCTCAAACCGCTCCTGTCCAAGACGAAGCGCAAAGCGCCGACCGAGCTGAAATTGGACCCCGCCGAGTAGATTTTTGGCGAAATCATCCTTTTTCTCGATTCATATTGCTTAATTTGAAGCCCTCCAAGCGCATCCAATCTGGTTAGGTAAGATTACGGAAGCCCCGAAAAACAAAGCATTTCTGCGCCTAGGTATTAACCGCAAACGCCGTGTTTACGTCGGTTTACGAGAAATTAACCTTTCAACTTCATATGTTTTTTGGTTAATTGATCACGTCGCGTTTCGGACCAATCCGGCGGGACATCTAAGGTTGCAGAAGGGGGCGTGTCCATGCGCGTGTTGCTGATCGAAGACGAACCAACAACGGCTAAAGCCATTGAGCTCATGCTGACGAATGAAGGTTTCAACGTTTACTCGACAGATCTGGGCGAAGAAGGCTTGGATCTGGGTAAGCTCTATGACTACGACATTATCTGTCTCGACCTGAACCTGCCGGACATGCACGGCTATGACGTGCTGAAAAAGCTCCGCAATGCCAAGGTGCAGACGCCGGTCCTCATTCTGTCCGGCATTAGCGAGATGGACTCCAAGATCCGCAGCTTTGGCATCGGCGCTGACGATTACGTCACCAAGCCCTTCCATCGCGAAGAACTGGTCGCCCGCATTCACGCCGTCGTCCGCCGTTCCAAGGGCCATTCACAATCGGTTATCCGCACCGGCAAGCTGTCGGTGAACCTTGATGCCAAGACTGTTGAAGTCGATGGCGCCCGCGTCCACCTGACCGGCAAGGAATATGCGATGCTGGAGCTTCTCTCGCTCCGCAAAGGCACCACGCTCACCAAGGAAATGTTCCTGAACCACCTTTATGGCGGCATGGACGAACCCGAACTCAAGATCATCGATGTGTTCATCTGCAAGCTGCGCAAAAAGCTCGCGCTGGCCTGTGGTGGTGAAAACTACATCGAAACCGTCTGGGGCCGTGGCTATGTGCTGCGCGATCCGGAAGAGCAGGCGCAGGCCGCCTGATTTAAACTTTCCTCAAAGCAAATTGGGCCGGGCTGGCAACAGTCCGGCTCTTTCTTTTTTAGTGTCATGCAAAAGACCTATTGTGCGATGCAACAAATGGTTGCAGCATGATGACGAATGGGACTCAAAACGGCTTTTGACGAAATATACGGCACGTCGGGTGGAAAAGCCCCGCGCGACGGCTTTGAAACGCTTTCGAACTGGCTGACCCATACCAATCTAGAAGATTTGCGCGGCCGCCAAGGTGCCGCAGAAGCCGCCTTCCGCCAGCTGGGCATCACCTTCGCCGTATACGGTGACGATGAAGCCGCGGAGCGTATCATTCCGTTCGATATCGTCCCCCGCCTGTTCACTGGGAAGGAATGGCGCCGGCTCGCCACCGGCCTTGAGCAACGCGTTCATGCGCTGAACGCTTTCGTTGCGGACATTTATGGCGAACGCGCGATCCTGAAGGATGGCATCATCCCCGAAGAGCTGGTGTTGGCGAACAGCCAATTCTGCATCCCGATGAATGGCTTCACCCCGCCGCACGGTCTCTACACACATATTTGCGGCATTGATCTGGTCCGCACCGGGCCGGATGAATTCTACATATTGGAAGATAATGCGCGGACACCGTCAGGCGTGTCCTACATGATGGAAAATCGCGAGGCGATGCTGCGGCTCTGCCCCGATCTGTTCGATGCGCTGCCCGTCCAGCCGGTCGATTGTTATCCGGACAATTTGCGCGCGATGATGATTTCCGTCGCCCCAAAAACGGCGGCGGCTGACCCCACCTGCGTGCTGCTGACGCCGGGCCGCTTCAACAGCGCTTATTATGAACACAGCTTCTTGGCCGACAATGCGGGGATCGAACTGGTCGAGGCAGCGGATCTGATCGTCGATGACGATGTCGTCTGGATGATGACCGTTCAGGGCCGCAAACGCGTGGATGTTATCTATCGGCGCATCGACGATGCTTTCCTCGATCCGCTGGTGTTCCGCCCGGATTCCTATTTGGGTGTGCCGGGGCTGATGGCGGCCTATTATGCGGGCAACGTCACCATCGTGAATGCGCCGGGCACCGGCATTGCCGATGACAAGGCGATCTATTCCTACATGCCGGACATCGTCCGCTATTATTCAGGACAAGAGGCCCAACTGCCGATCGTCGACACCTGGCGCTGCAGGGAGCCGGACTCCCTCAAATATGTGCTGGATCATCTGGGCGAACTGGTGGTGAAGCTGGTCGATGG